>JAUPLE010000509.1 GCA_030837085.1 Acidobacteriota bacterium
TCTGTGGACAAAAAACCTTCGTGCTAATTCGTGTAATTCGTGGGCAAAGGTATTTGGATTTGTTTTGAATTTTGGAGTTGAATGAATCGCAAATGGGGTGTTTTGTGGCACAAGTAATTAATTTTGATACATAAATGTATCAGAATGTGCCTCGGAAGCCTTACGATGAACCTTATGGGTATACGCCGGTATCGTCAAAGTCATAATATATATCGTACAGGACCACAGCGATATCGTGTGATATTCGCGATATATCGCATATGTATCACAGTAAGCCCTAAGCGATCACGATCGAATCGCTTCAGATTCGAAATTTGCCTCTCGCAATACACCGTGACTCGTCCGCGGCTCAAACGTTTACATTAACGATTCAAGAAACGTCGACTAGGGCACACGAAGATACGCGGATGATTTCACACGAATCATACGTGATTCATTTTTCTACAAAAACCGGCAAACATTTCCCCTCGCCGTCACGTATATAAACCTTAATTGAATTTAAACATAAGGAGATATCATGAGTAAAAAAGATTTCGCCCAAGCAATCGGCGCCAAACTGGAAAAAATACGCAAAGCCATGAATCTTTCACCCGTCAACATGGCCGCGGCTTTAAATATCCGCAGGGTCACTTACAGCAGAAATAAAAATGGCCGAACGATTCCCCATTTCTTTACTCTATACAGTCTGGGAAAGCAGTTTGGCATTTCAATGGATTGGTTTATCCTGGATGAAGGACCAATGAAGCGCTCGGAAAAAATGACCGGGGATAAAATAGCATACGCTCACTCTTTACTTCCGTCAGAAATCAAAGAACTCCTGGATCATATGGATAAAATCCCAATGCTGCGCTACGAAATCCTGGCCCAATTCCACAGATTTAAAGAAGAACATCAACTGATTGTAGAAAAGGCAATGAAAACAAACCCGGAAACGTAACGCGTAACGAATCGCCGTAAGAAGACGGAAGACTTTTTTTTCTCAAGAGAGTGTTGGGGACCAGGAAAATTGTCACGAGAACTCAGGATAAATTGAAAATTTTGGGTACGGCATAAAGCGGGATAGTCCGGATTTTATCATACGCGGCAAAATTCTCACTGGATACCCGCAAACCCATAGGCAGTTTCTTCTCCTCAAGAAATAAATAAAGACTCTGCATTTGCCCTTTAAATCCGGCTTTTACTTCGATCGGTATAACCTGCCCACGGTGGGAAATAACATAATCTACTTCGGCATTACTGGCGCGTGCTTCGCGATGCCAGTAATATATTTCCGGGCGAAGCCGCGGCAACTGCCCCGCAATCAACTCCAAACCGGTATAAAGTTCACACAGGTTCCCCCTGTTTACCAACACGGAAAAATCCGAAATAATATGCTCCGATATATCCAACCCCTGCACTCTCTGGAATATCCCGGTATCGAAAACAAGGGTTTTAAATTTCTTTATATTGATCTGCCCTCCCAACGGAAGACCGGACGCTGAAGTATGGAAGATTTTATAAACAAGCCCGGCCCTTACCAATAATTCTAACGCATCTTTGTAAGGGTGGGTATCGACGCCCTCCTGGATACCGGTATATTTAAACTTATTCCCCGTTTGATTCACTACGGATTTAAATGTCTCTTGCATTCGCAGAACCGGTACTTTGGTCTTGTATTTGGCAAAATCATCATAAAGAGAATTCAATAAGTTATCCAATTCGATCTGGCAGGCTGCCAGGCCTTTGTCATGAATATAAGTATTTACCACCCGCGGCATTCCTCCAATAACGAGGTAAATTTTAAGGCGATCCAGGATTTTATTGTGGAGAACCGGGTCCATTGGATTGGCAACGGAAGCAGCTTTAATGGCGTCGTTGAGCATCCCGCTGCCCGAAGCCTCAAGAAATTCGTAAAAAGTCATGGGATACATATACATGGACTCGATTCTTCCTACTCCAAAGGAAGGTATTTCCGATAAGGCAAACTCTAATAAAGACCCTGCCGCCGCTACATGGAGCGCGGGCATCTTTTCATAATAAAAGCGCAGGGCGCGCAAGGCTTCCGGGCACGACTGTATCTCATCAAAAAACACCAACGTTTGCCCGGGTTTTATTGGAATATTAAAATAAAAAGAGAGTCGTTAGTTGATTTCCAGGGGATTTAAGGAGTCCTTGAAAAAAGAGCAAAGCTGCGGATTCTCCTCGAAATTAACCTCCAGGAAATAAGTAAAGGATTCGGCTAATTTCCGGATAGAGTAGGTTTTACCAACCTGGCGCGCGCCCCGGAGTAATAAAACTTTTCTTTCATCTCGCTCTTTCCATTTTATAAATTCATCGTCGATCGATCGTTTCATAGGCGCTCCTCATGCTTTCATTATCATTGAATTCCAAAAAGTCAAGGCAATTATAGTATACAAGTCCCAAAAAATCAAGGCAATTTTGAGGTCAAAATCCCAAAAAATCAAGGCAATCAAAATTTCTTCCGGTAGATATGACAATACGGCGTCCCATGCTTCTTATCATAATATTCCTGGTGATAATTCTCCGCCTTCCAGAACCTCGACGCCGGCGTCAACCGCGTAACAACCTTATAACCTTTGGCTTTCAAAAGATCGATCAATTTCTGGGCTGTTTCCTTCTGATGCTCATCAAGGTAAAAGATCTCCGACCTGTACTGGTCGCCGATATCGGGTCCCTGGCCATTAACCTGCGTGGGATCATGCGTCTCAAAAAAGAGCCTGGCTAATTCTTCATAAGATACCCGGGCCGGATCGAAAATGACTTCCATTGCCTCGGCATGACCGGTTTTTCCTGAACATACGTCTTCATACGAAGGATTCTCCGTATGCCCGCCGGTATACCCCACCGTGGTTTCCAGGACGCCGCGCATCCGCCGGAAATGATACTCGGTTCCCCAAAAACACCCGGAAGCAAATATGGCCCGCTCTGTCTTCTCTATAGGAATGAAATTAAGCGAAATGGAATTGACACAATGACGCGTGTTCTTTTTGGTGAACCCTTCACCCAGGAAAACATGACCCAGATGACCGTTACAATTGGCACACTGTATTTCGATACGCACCCCATCCGCATCGGGAATGCGTTTCACTGCCCCGTAAATTTCATCGTCGAAGCTGGGCCAACCGCACCCGGAATCGAATTTATCCTCCGAACGGTAAAGCGGCGCATCACACTGCTTACACGTGTAATATCCCTGCGATTTGTTATTGTAATAAGCGCCGGTAAACGGACGCTCGGTTCCTTTATGAAGGATGACCTGCTCTTCCTGGGCAGTCAATTTATTGGTTTTCATTTTCTTATCTTCCTCCTTGCTATTGCTTCCATCGATTAAAGTTAATGCAGTCGCAGCCAAAATAATCGCCACTGCAACCAGTGTAATCGTCTTCATTTGATTTACTCCTTCCAATTCCAGAAACCCTTTTGAAAAAGGGTTTCTGGACTTCCTAAAACTTCTATTTACTTAACTACTATATAATTCGATCCCCAACTCTTTCATCATCCGGTAAAAAAGGTTCACCGGGAACCCCATGACATTAAAAAAACAACCCTCGATCCTCTTAATAAACGCCGACGCCAACCCCTGGATCGCATACGCCCCAGCCTTGTCCAGGTAATGCTCATTATCCAGGTAATACGCCAACTCCTCTTCGCTAATCTCGGAAAACTCCACCCGCGTCCGCGCATACTCATAATAGGATATACCCCGGTAACGTACAGCCACCCCGGTTAATACCTCATGCACATTGCCTGACAATATCTTCATAAACCGGTAAGCCTCATCACGGTCCA
>JAUPLE010000510.1 GCA_030837085.1 Acidobacteriota bacterium
GTGCCAGTTACTGCATTGGGGGTATAGACACCTGGAATTGGGAACGAAAGACCGGTTTTTGCAGAATTTATCGTATTATTTCGATTGGTCGGTGTGGGAGATTTTTATAGGACTCACCACTGGGGCTAGTTTGTACATGGTTCCGAAGGAGTTGTTATTAAACCCGGAGGAGAGTGTGGCGTTTATGACCCGGAACGATATAACGGTGCTTCATGTGACGCCGACGCAGTACCAGTATTATTTGAAAGCGCCGGAGAAGCCATGGACGCTGAATTATTTGTTTATCGGGGCTGAGAAATTGACTAAGGAGTTGGTGGAGAAGAGTTTCGAGTCGGTAGACAAGGATTGTCGTGTATTCAATATGTATGGTCCAACGGAGTGTACTATTATATCGGCGGTATTGGAGATTGAGCGTTCGGATGTTGATAAATTTGAAAATCTTTCCAGTGTGCCGATTGGGAGGGCGGTGGGTAACATCGATCTTCTTGTGCTGGATAGGTATTTGAATTTAAGCCCGGTGAATGTATGGGGAGAATTGTATATAGCCGGAGATTGTGTTGCCCGGGGTTATTTAAACAACCCGGAATTAACCGCTGAAAAGTTTAATAGGTCCTATAGGTCCTATAAGACCAATATTTTCTACAAAACCGGCGATCTGGCGCGGCGGTTAGTTGACGGCAACGTGGAATTCCTGGGCAGGCTCGATCAACAGGTAAAGATCAGGGGGTTCAGGATCGAGTTAGGAGAGATCGAATCGGAACTATTAAAATTTGGTTTGGTAAAAGAGGCAGTGGTAATTGATAGACAAGGAGAGAGCGGCGAGAAATACTTATGTGGTTATATCGTGGAAAAGGAAAAATTCGATTTATCACGGCTCAAAGAGTATCTTTCAAAGAGTTTACCGGATTATATGATTCCTTCTTATTTTATGCGCATTGGGGCTATCCCGTTGAATCCTAATGGTAAATTGGACCGCAAGGCCTTGCCTGCAATCGATGTACAAATCCAAACCGGGAGAGCGTTTGTTGCACCGGCGAATGAAATTGAGGAACGGTTGGCTGCCCTGTGGGTGGAAATATTGGATATTGAAAAAGATAAGCTTAGTATGGATGAGAATTTTTTCGAATTGGGAGGTCATTCGTTAAAAGCTACTATCCTGAGCGCCAAAATCCACAAAACTTTTGATGTGAAGATTCCCCTGGTTGAGATTTTTCGCTTGCCCACCATACGTGAATCGGCGCAATACATACAAGAAATGCGGGCATTGGCAAAAGATAACTATGCGGCAGTAGCCCCGGTAGAAAAGAAGGAGTATTATGTCTTGTCTTCGATGCAGCGGCGATTGTATATTTTGCAGCAAATGGTTCCTTTGAGTACTGTTTATAATATGCCGCAGGTGCAACTATTGAGTGCTGTGCCGGATAAGGAAAAGTTGGCAGAGACATTTAAGCGGTTGATCCGGAGGCATGAAAGCCTGAGAACTTCCTTCATTGCTGTAAATGAAAAACCCGTGCAAAAGATCCACGATGAAGTGGAATTTGAAATCGAATATTATGATTTAGCCGCGAATAACGCGAAGGGACGCGAAGAAGGTAGGGGCGACGCCACATTGTCTCTATGGTCGGCCGATATTATAACGAATTTCGTTCGACCTTTCGATCTTTCCCGGGTGCCACTATTGAGGGTGGGGTTAGTCAAAACGGAAGAGGAAAAATATTTGTTAATGATAGATATGCACCATATTATCAGCGACGGTGTTTCGCAGGGAGTTCTTTTACAGGAATTTTTAGCGATCTATGACGGCGTTTCTTTGCCGTCGCTGCTGCTCCATTATAAGGATTTTGCCGAATGGCAAAACAACCCGGCGCATCAGGAAACATTAAAGAGGCAGGAGCGGTATTGGTCGGATCGGTTGTCGGGGGAACTGCCGGTATTGAACCTACCTTATGATTATCCCAGGCCCGAAGTACAGGGTTTTGAGGGCAGGCAATTGGATTTTTTCATAGGCCCGGGAGAGACTTCAGCTTTAAAGGCGCTCGCTGCACGGGAAGACGCTACTCTTTATATGGTGCTTTTGGCCGCTTTTTATTTACTGTCGGCCCGATTGAGCGGCCAGGAAGATATTATCGTGGGAGCCCCTGTGGCCGGACGCAGCCATGCGGATATTCAACAAATCATCGGTATGTTTGTCAATACCCTGGCCTTGAGAAACTATCCGGCGGCAGAGAAAACAATAGGCTCTTTCCTCCAGGAAGTAAAAACCAACGCCCTGGGAGCGTTTGAAAACCAGGATTACCCATTTGAAGACCTGGTGGAAAAGGTAACGGTTGTTCGGGATATCGGGAGGAACCCTGTTTTTGACGTGGTATTTGTACTGCAAAACCTGGCTGAACAGGGAGCCGGCGCTGAATCCGCCGCCGCGGCACCGTCTTATCGATATGAAGGCAAGACAGCCAAATTCGACATGACTTTATTCGCCGTGGAAACCGGGGAAAATCTTACTTTTTTATTGGAATATTGTACGCGCTTATTTAAAGAGGATACGATCGGGCGGTTTATCAACTATTTTAAAAATATTGTCGTTTCCATTGCAGCGAACTCTCACCAACGGATAGCAGATGTCGAAATGTTGACCGAAGAGGAGAAGCTGCAGCTCATGGTGGAATTTAACGATACGGGAGAGCCGTTTCCCAAAGATAAAACCATCCACCAATTGTTCGAAGAGCAGGTGGAAAGAACACCGGATCACATTACTATCATAGGGGCAGCACTTACTTTCCGACCTGTCGGACCGGTCGGACCTGTCAGTCTGAGCTATCGCGAATTGCATGATCGATCCCGTCGATTCGCCGGGTTGTTACAAGAAAAGGGCGTCAAGTCGGATAGTATTGTCGCTTTAATGATGGAACGTTCCCTGGAGATGATCATTGGCATTTTCGGCATATTAAAAGCCGGCGGCGCTTATTTGCCCATCGACCCGGATTACCCACGGGATAGGATCGATTACATGCTGAATGATAGTAATGCAAGGATTTTAATAAATAAATCCGAAATTCGAAACAAATCCCAATTACCAAAATATAAATGACCAAATCAAAAACCAATATTTCGGGGCTGAATTTGTTTTGAATTTTGAACATTTGAATTTTGATATTGTTTCGAATTTCGATTTTCGTGCTTCGAATTTAA
>JAUPLE010000511.1 GCA_030837085.1 Acidobacteriota bacterium
ATAAAATGGCTCTTTGAAAGGCAGAAATAACGCTTTGAAAGATAGAAAAAACACCTGGAAATACCGAAATAACACCTGGAAAGAAGTAATCAACACTTGGAAGTGGCAAAATGGCTCTTTGAAAGACATAAATAGCGCCTGCAAAGACAGAGATAGCGCTTTGAAAGGACGATTAAGCGCTTTGCAATGTACATAAAGCGCCTGACAGTAACGAAGATGCGCTTATCAAGACAGTCATGATGTTTTGCATTGCCAGGCGGCACTTAACAAGAATCGATTGGCGCTTATCAGTGACATAAAGGCGCTTATAAATACCACAATGGCGCTTAGCGAGGTCGAGATGGCTCCTTTAAAGGCCGGTTTCGCTCTTATCGATACCGGCATTCTACTTAATATGATTTGGGTCGCACCCATCGAGGGCAATGTCGCGCTTTGTAGTCGCCGGGATGCCTTCACCCGGAATCAAAACGCGGCCAGTCATGAATATACCGCTCCTAATAAGGATAACAATGTAATTAATAGGAAATATAGGGCTCCCAATAGAGATCATGTATCAATCAATAGGAAACAAACGCAGACAAACAAACGATATGTTGCGATTTAAAAGGTTTCGCCGGTTCGGACTTCCAAAAGCTTTTGTTAAAGGTTTTTTCTTCGCGCCCCTTCGCGTTCTTAGCGGCTTGTTTTTTCTTGTTAATTCGTGGGCTGATAAACGTTTCCTTTGAAATTTGAGCGAAAAACCAGACATTAAAAATTTTTAATTTTATTTTAACATTTAATTAAGTTCCATACCCTATAATGTTATACTGATCTTAAACTGTTTATGAGATGAGTGATTGGAGTTTAACAATGTTTAGAAAATACCCGGTTTTCCCGGCGCTGCCGTTTATTACCCTGCTGGTCCTGCTTAACCTACTGGTTGCCTGCTCCAAAAAACCGGAACCCTATAACATTATCCTGATCACGATGGATACCACCCGCAGCGATTACGTAGACTCCGGGAATGGCGCTAAAGCCTTTACCCCCTCTCTTAAACAGTTTTCCAAACAGGCAGTGGTCTTTGAACGGGCATATGCCACCATACCCCAAACCCTGCCTTCTCACCTATCTATTTTGACTTCCTATTTCCCCCATGAGTGCGGCGTATACAGTAACGAGTTCCACTACGACAACAGGCATAAAATGCTCCAGGAAATTTTGAAAGAAAAAGGATATTCTACCGCCGCTGTAATCTCGCTGGGGACCCTGGCAAGCACTACCGGCATAAATAAAGGCTTTGACCTGTTCGTTGAAAACCTGAACGGACAAACGGTTTTCTTCACACCCGCGGAACAAGTAACCTCTGAAGGCCTGCGTTTATTAAACAAGATTAAAAAGGATAAGTTTTTCCTATTCCTTCATTACTCTGACCCTCATTCGCCCTATGCACCGCCCTCTACTGGGGCGCTGGGGCGCTTTTACATTGAAATGGATGGAAAACGCGTGACTGAATTTAATCCCTACCAGGGCGCAATTTTACGTCAAGAACTGGAAATCCCTGACGGAACTCACACCATCCGCTTCAAAATAGAAGGTCGGCCGGAGGATTTCGATAACTTCGTCCTCCGAAAATTAACTCCTAGTAAAAACTGTACCCTCTCCTTTCAAAATATCTCTTTCTCAAAAAACTACTACGGCGGCTCGCATATGCTAAAACCACCGGAAGGAATCATCACGGTAAAATCCAGGGGAAAAGGGTATGTGAAGATATTCCAGGTTATCCCGCTGTTGACCTGGAGAGCGGTTCTCAATTACTACCGCCTGGAAGTGGAGTACATGGACCAACAAATCGGGAAATTTTTGCAGTCCCTGGAAAAGGAAAAACTCCTGGACCACACGATTGTGGTTATAGCCGCGGATCACGGGGAAGGATTAGGGGAACGGGAACGGTATTTCGGACATGTGCGCTATTTGAACCAACAATTCATCCATACTCCGCTCATGATGTATTTCCCGGGGACAGCGCCGAAACGTGTAACTGAACCGGTATCATTGATAGGAATTTCTCCATCTCTGCTGGAATTCCTGGGATTCCGGGATAATGGCTTCCGCATCGAGGAAAGTTTGCTGCAAACGATCCGGGACACGGGAAAAACAGACCTGGTAAACCGAGACATAAAACCTGTTTTCTCTTTTGCCTTCAGCCCCTCTTCCATAGACGACAGGTTCTCCGTCATCCAGTGGCCGTACCAATGTATTTTCAATAAAGATAGTTCCGGTGTAGTGACCCAGGAAACCTACCAGTTGCTTCTTTCCCAATCTTTCAGGAAATGGGACGAATTTTCCACGGATGTATTGGTGCGGCATTCGCGAAAAGATTATATCGCCATGCAGCAGGCGTTTCATCAGGTGAGCGGGGTGTTCACCAAAAATAAACTTTACCGGGCTAAAACGATGAACCGGGAAGAATTGGAAAAACTCAAAACCATGGGGTATATACAATGAAACCCATGACTTATTGTGAAAAAGTAAAAATTAAAAATGATAAATTAAAAATGAAAAACGAAGCTATATCCGGGAGGATAATCAGAAATGTTTGGGACTAGTGTAGAAGCCGATGTGAATCCAGGGTTGCTGGTAATAAAGAAAAATAAAATTTTCAGTTGGGAAGTCTGGGAACCGCTGCTTAAATTAGCGGTTATATTGTCTGGGCTTGTGATATTGGGATTTGCATTGGAGCGCGATATATTGTTTAACTGGGACTTTCACCAGATGTTGAAAATGAAAAGCCCCTTTTTCAGATACATGTTTCTCGTTAATAGTATTGTATTTGTATGCGCCCTGGTATTCAGGACTTTTTTGTGGTTCAGGTATCGACCCTATGATTCGGGAAAGGTTAAATCCTGGCCGGCGGTAACGGTTCTTGTTCCTGCTTACAATGAAGGAGAGACTGTTTACGCCACTATTTGTTCCATTGCGGCCAGTGACTACCCCAGGGGAAAATTAAAAGTAATCGCGGTTGATGACGGCTCAAAGGATGATACGTATTCCTATATGTTAAAGGCTAAAATGCAGTTCCCAAAAATGGTGCAATTGATTCGTTTTGAAAAAAACCTGGGGAAACGGCAGGGGATATACCGGGGATTTAAGAAATCGTGTTCTCCTTATTTCATCACGGTGGATTCGGATACGCGGCTGGAACCGGAAGCTCTTAAAGAGTTATTGACGCCGTTGATCTTGAATCCTCACCTGGGGGCTGTAACGGGCCGGATCAAGATATGGAACGGCGACGCCAATTTATATACGAAGATGTTGAAAGCCAATTTCGCCATGGCTTTTGATTTTACGCGTGCGGTGCAATCGACTTTTTCCACTGTTTTTTGTACTTCCGGGGCTTTTTCCGCTTACCGGAGTTCTGTGGTTTCGGAAATACTGGATGATTGGATGGGGCAGAAATTCCTGGGGCGAAAATGTACTTACGGAGAGGACAGGAGTCTGGCCAACCATATTCTTCGTACGGGTATGGGGACGGCGTTTCAGCGTACGGCAATTGCCTTCACCAAGGTGCCGGAAAAATTTGTCAAAGTATTAAAAATGATGACCCGTTGGGCCAGGAGTAATATACGGGAAAGCATTGTATTTTCGCGTTTGATGTTCAATCGGCGCCGCAGGGGGAATTATGTTCTTCCTTTCCTCGAGTTTTTTTCCACCATTGCCATTGTTTTCATGCACATCATTATGTTTTATTATTTTCTATTTGCCGGTTTCATCGATGGGGATTTC
>JAUPLE010000052.1 GCA_030837085.1 Acidobacteriota bacterium
ATTTCATCAATAATCAATGACCGCGAATCGCAATAACAAAGGCGGGCGCACACGGAGGCGCGCCCCTACCTAATCCCTTATTGGTAGGGAAACAACTTAGGGAAATAAAACGGGACAGGTGGAATTTCCAAATTTGAAAATGGGAAGCGCGGAAAGGATAATTGTCCGAACCGGGATGAGTGGGATGATTATGATGACCGTTGATCATTGATCAATAGTCATTAACAGTTAACCATTAACAATTGACAATTAACGATTATCCCTCTTCCGCTTCTTGAATTGGGAATCGGGCAGACACGGTGGCCTGCTGATACGCGCCTACGCTGTATTTTACCGGCCTGTCCCCTCTTTTTTCCTCGAAGCGGCGATTTTAGGAACACAAGATTCTTTCGAGTTTATTATACGCATCTTTTCTTTTCCCTTTTCCCATCTTATTTATATTCAATATTTTCCATTGAACACCCGGGAGATGTGAATAGTCTCCAATCCCTAGTTTTTCCCACCTTGGCTCCCCTTCTTTGACGGAAAGTAAAAACTCCTTTTCTTCAATGGTTAATTCATTTTTTATTGTTGTGATTAGTTCCTGTTTAATTTCCATCAACTTTTCAAGGGAGATAGTTTCTTTTACCATCCCGCTAAACTCTCCTTCATAGATTTGAGAGACATCGATATTGTTGGGAGCAAGGAGTTCGGCAATTGGGCGGTTCGATTGGATAAGGTAAACCAGGAATACCTGCCTTACTTCATCGGAATACAAGTTATGTTTGAACATCATA
This sequence comes from Acidobacteriota bacterium, assembly GCA_030837085.1. Lineage (GTDB taxonomy): Bacteria > Acidobacteriota > Aminicenantia > UBA2199 > UBA2199 > JAKAGC01. The sequence goes on from JAUPLE010000052.1 coordinate 777, forward strand.
TGTATATCGAATAAATCCCTGGGATGTTGCCTGTCAAGGGCAGCGCATATCTTCCCGCCAAATAAATCAGCCGTCGAGAGAATTTGCGCTTCCGGATAAAGATTAAACAGTCCGGCAACTTCTTCATTGATGCGGATCAGTAATGGTTGCTTAACACAACCTCTTAACAATTCATTAGGTTCGATTTTAATTGCTGCTTGATTACTGGAAACGATGAGCTTATAAACGTTTGCATTTGCACTCTTGTTCGCATTTAATGAATATTGGACAAATCTTCTTTCGATATCATCCTTTAGCCGCATCATTATTTCATTTATTCCATTAAATGTTGTTTCTCGCGATTTGATTGGTAGATAGCATAGATCGATATCCACCGAAAGCCGGGGGGCATTTAAAAGAAAAAAATTTATTGCGGTTCCTCCTTTAATGGCAAATTCTTCATACCGATTCAAGAGTGGAATGATATTCAGCAGAATTTTTACTTGTTCAAGGTATCGCTTTTCAAACATTAAAGCCCCCGGGAATAACCAGGTGGTATTTTTTCAAATATTTGCCTTTTTTCTTTATCGTTATTACCGAATTGCCTGACCCGCTAACTCCAGGGAGTAGATCCTTTTTCCACGGATGGTTATAGACGTCAGCCAGAAAGAGAAATATCCTTTTCGCTTTTATCGAGGCTTCCGTTAGTATTTCATTTAATCGTTCGGGATTCAGGCTGTCCAGCATTTCGAAAAGTTGGGCAGTTTCTTCGAAACTTTCGCCGCGATTAATGAGTTCAATTTGCTCGAGGATTGCCAGTTCTTTCGATGCGATAAAAAAATCAAATTCCCTGGTTTGGGGATTATACAGGTATTCTTTTTTGTCCCATTTTGAAGTTTTTATCGATACGATGTCTCTATCCCATTTATAATTTTTTACCCACAAGGGGAGGTTGTTTTTCCTATCGGAGAATAAGTATACTTTTTCTTTTTCCCGGTAATATTGCCTTATGCCTGCCATTTCAAGCGCGGTTTTAGCGCCGGCGTGGATATCCAGTGAAAGGTCTTCCTGGATTGCATGAAGCAAGCCTTCGATTGTAAGGTGCGCCCCGGGGAACATGTAAGCGCCGACGCCGATGGAATGCAGCCACCCGGTTTCTTTATAGTTTCTTGCCAGGAAGGAGGATATACCCATACGTTTCAGTTTTTCTGTGGTAACGGGAATTTCCCTGTTGAGTTGGAGCAGGTTCTTGAGATATGTTGGTCTGGTTGTACTCATGGTACAACGATACAATATTTTTTAAAGAAAATCAACTGTCCATGAAAATATCTTTTAATTCTTATTTTTAACATTCAACAATCACTCCCAGCCACAGCTTTTCTTTTCCTCTCGCCTTCTAAGTATCTTACCAGAAAACACAGAGGTTTGTAATATGTGATTTTCACCTCTTCCCGGCCATTTCATCAATAATCAATGACCGCAAATAGCAATAACAAAACCGGGCGCACACGGAGGCGCGCCCCTACCTAATCCCTTATTGGTAGGGAAACAACTTAGGGAAATAAAACGGGACAGGTGGAATTTCCCTATTTGAAAATGGGAAGATCGGAAAGGATAATTGTCTGAACCGGGATGAGTGGGATGATTAGGATGACCGTGATGCCGGATGCTGTTAATCCATTATCCTGTATATCCTTTCATCCTGGGTTTCCTGGTTCGGACTTTCTCTGCATATTTTCCCCAATATTCACC
>JAUPLE010000512.1 GCA_030837085.1 Acidobacteriota bacterium
CCAGGATGGATTGCGATAATTTAAAGAGGTGGTAAATGGGGAATTTATGTTTGGCCAGGAGCAAGGAGAAATTCATTTTCAGGCCGGGTTTCTCAAGGTCTTTTTCGATATTGAACAGGTGTTCTTTAATCAGTTCGAACGAAGCGGGGTGAGTAAAGAGGATGATATCGTCGCCGCCGATGACCGGGGCCAGGAATTGGAACCCCTTTTGTTCCAGTGTTTTTTCAATCTCACTTCGGGCGTGGTCCAGGGTATTGGATATACCGTTGGAGAAATGCTGCAATTCCTCTTCACTTTTCATTTCCGATAAATGGGCGCCGGCTTCGTTCAGGTCGCCGTAAACCACAAGGATATACTTTGTATCCGGCAGGCCCGGGGCTTTGCAGATATCTTCGAGGGATTCCGCTTCGAATGGCGCTTTATCGTTCGTTCCGGTCTCATTGCGTTTTAATAAGCAAATCTCACAGATGGGGATACTTTCGTTTTCCAGGTAGATCGTGTCGCTGGATTTACGTTTCCCGCAGTAAGCGCACCTATCTTTTTCGTCGTCATTAAAAATAGTGACGCCCAGGTCATGGGACATGAGTTTAGCGGATTTCTTTTCCCTGGCTTTAAAGTTGAGAATGGCAAAAGATGTGGGGAAATCTCCCTCTTCTTCTTTATGAAACACGGCGGTAAGGCTGCCGCCTCTGGCATGACGTTTAAATTCATTTTCCAGCCAAGCGCAGATATCTTTTCCATTATCCGTTGTAGTTTTGAGCAGGCCGCTGCCGCCTTTGGAGAAAATGATCTGTTCATCCGGGATATTGAATTTTTCGGTCAATGCCTGGAGTAGGTGTTCTTTCCTTTTGGTGTAAAGGTCGAAATCCAGGGCTTTGAGTAATTCCGAAGCGCCTTTGACGCCTTTAGGTTTAAAGGAGTCGAAGACAAAGTCTTTGATTTTATCGACGTCATAAAAGACATATTCCATTGTACCTCCTTAGTTTTGACAGATTCGCAAATTATCTATCCTTCAGATATTTCTGGTATCGCAGCGCATTAATAAGGTTTCCGTATAATTGAGCTCCATAATTCGCAAAGGCGATATTTTTCTCATTTTGGAGGGCTCTACTGTCGTCGGTGGGGGGGCCAAAATAGACAAATACCACTTCTTGTGAATCTCTTACAATGACCGGAATTAAGCCTTTCATAAATTTACCTTCCTCATTATCCAATAAAACGAGATTAAAGGCTTCTAAATCTGTCTTTAAAAAATTCTCAGGGGGGGCAAATTCGACTTTATTAAAACCTTCTCCATCGAAGAACCTCTCCAGGAAATTATTGGATCCGCCTGGAGTAAAAACAAGAATTTTCTTTTCTTTTTTAAACTGAAATTCTTCATCTTGTTTATCGATCATCGCTTTTATTAGAATTTTTTTCTCTTCGAAGATTTGGTCAAATTTTTCCCGAATTTTTTCTTCCGCGATTTTTTCTACTTGTTTTCTTAATTTAAAAAATGAGAAAATCAGCCCAACTCCAGTAACTGATCCGAAAATCCATAAGAGTATCTTTAGATAACTATTGTCATCCTTCAAATCGTTTTCCAATTTTGTGAATTGATTATCCAGGTTTTTGGACTTGATTTCGAACTGTTCTTTTATAATTCCTTTTTGCTCAGCCAGGTTATTCTTCCAGAAATCTTTCTCTCTTTCCAGGCTTTCAACCCGTTTAGCCAGCTCTTCCACCGGGTCTTTTTTCTGGGCAAACCCGGCTGCACAGAGAAGACACACCATGACCGTTAGAATGAGCATTGCTTTCATCTTCACACCCATTGCGCCCTCCTATTTAATTTTTCCCAACAGATTAGAAGAAACCATATCACAATGCCGGACCATTGTCAAATTTTTTTTTAAGAGGAAAAGGGCAGGGAAAAATTGAAGATAAAAGGAGAAGAAGTTGTGTGTGGCCTTCGGCCACTTTTTAACACGCGCGAAGCGCGCAACTTCCGCTGCTCTTCCGCTCTTCTTCGCTTCTTCGGTTCTTTCTTTTCAGTTCGCCCATAATTGGCCGCTGTAAAATGATATGGGGTAGACACACGGGTCTGCCCCTACGAAATCATTTCCGCTGCGTATTCGGTTTGCGCGTAAGCTTATTATATTTGCGACCACGTTGAGCATAAATGCGCGCAAGCTTCTTATGTTTGCGACTACGTTGAGCATATTTGTGCGCAAGCTTCCTATAATTACTACCATGCGGAGCATGTTTGTGCGCAAGCTTCCTACATCAGCGACTGCGTGGAGTAGATATCCGCGCAAGCTTATCATATTTGCGCCCACCGGGAATAATTTTGTGCGCAAGTTTCCTATATTTGCGACCGCGTGATACATTTCCGCCCCTATCCCTGCCCCTCCCGGTGATGATTTTACTAAGGATGCCCAATCTTCCTTTTTTATTTTTCTCCAGGCTACCTTATAGCGACCGAATATGATAAAATAACAGCGGAGTAACAAATGCAATCGATAAAAAAAACAATATTAAAAGAAATGGCCTTAAGATTTCGGAATATACGTAAACACCTCGGGTGTTCAAGGAAAGAACTGGCTGACGGATTGAAGATTTCAGTCGGGGCATATAACAAAAACGAGAACGGTTTGAACTTCCCCGGTTTCAATTCGCTGTACCGCTTGTCCGAGCAATATAGTATCTCCATGGACTGGTTGCTCTTCAACAAAGGCTCCATGGATTTTAAAAAAAATGAAGAACGGCTGAAAGAACTGGAGAATACCGTTGCGTTATTAAAAGGTGAGGCGGCAAAGGCAGAAGAAGAGAAAACAGCCGTCATGCTGGATGCGCCGGAAGTAAACGAATTATTGGTGTGCATGAAACGCGAACCCGTGTTGTACCATGAAATCATGCTCTATTTCCAGAAATACAAAAAAGAACACATGGTATCTGTAGAAATACCCACGGCCCCACCCCATTCCTGAAACCTCTCGCTCTTGAGAGGGAAAAGGGGCCATTCAAAAATTATCTCTTTGTTTGAAGTTTACAACTGTTTCTTTGAAAAATTTTGCAGTAATTTCAATTGTTGTTTTTATTCCATGACCTCGGTCATCACAGTCCCTGACGCGGCGGACGGCGCTTCGA
>JAUPLE010000053.1 GCA_030837085.1 Acidobacteriota bacterium
ATAGAACCGTTGTCGGTTCTCCCAGGTCCTCACTCGGTTCTAATAGAACCGCCATAGGTACTAAGAGGACCGTTATCGGTTCGAATGGAACCGCATTCGGTTTTCATAAGACCGCGCACGGTTCTAGTAGATCCGATTTCGGTACTGATAAAACCGAAATCGGATCTTCCAGGACCGCTTTCGGTTTCAATAGGACCGGTGACGGTTCTCCCCGAACCGCGCTCGGTACTAATAGAACTGATATCGATATTTCGAGAACCGATCTCGGACCTCAAAGAACCGTGCCCGGGACTAAAAGAACCAACAACGATTATTTGAGAACCAAGTACGGCCCTAAAAGGACCGTTGTCGGTTCATTGAAAACCATTTCAGGTTCCAGGAAAACAGCCACAAGGAACCAAGACACCAAGAATTTTTTTATAATAAACCTCTTGGTGAACCTTTGTGCCTTCGCATATGCGTGCCTTTGTGGCTATAATCAGGCAGAACAATTGACAAATAGATTCCCTTGGAGTATTATCAATTCATGATGACTGAAACACACGACTTAAAAAAAATCCCCTATGGGATTGCCGATTTCAATGAGTTCAGGGTAAAAAATCTTTATTACGTCGATAAAACACGGTTTATCCGCGACATCGAAGAAAAAGGAAGTTATTTGTTTCTCATCCGCCCGCGGCGCTTCGGCAAATCACTCCTCCTGGCAATCCTTGAAGCCTATTACGACATCTTCTTTAAAGACCGTTTCGATTTCCTTTTCAGTGGAACCGATATCCATCAGAATCCCACGAAAGAAAAAAACAGTTATATGGTTTTAAAACTGAATTTTTCATCAGTCAGTCCCGATATTTCACGGGTAGAGGAAGCATTTCTCCATTATATAAAAAAATCCGCTGTGCGCTTCTTAACGAAGTATGCGAAACTCCTGGATATCGATATAAAAACCGCAAGAGAAGAAATAGTCTCCCTAAAAAGCCCTTCGAATGCAATGATTACCTTATTGGATTACTGCAAAGCAAAGGAACAAAAATTATATGTCATCATCGATGAGTACGATAATTTCGCCAATACCATCCTATCGGAATCCGGGGAGCAGGCGTTCGTTGATATCACCCACGGCAGCGGTTTTCTCCGCGCCTTTTTTAATGTGATCAAAGCCGGGACTACCGATATGGATGCGCCCATTTCCCGCTTATTTATGAGCGGCGTGTCTCCCGTCACCATGGACGATGTCACTTCCGGGTTTAATATCGCGGACAACATCTCCCTGGACTCGGATATCAATGAGATCATGGGCTTTACCAAACCCGAAGTGGAAACTATGATCGATTACTACCGGCAAACCGGGAAAATCCTTCAATCTACTCCCGAATTGCTGGAAATTATGAGCCAATGGTATAACCATTACCGGTTTTCAATTTATGCGGAGCGTGAAGTTTTTAATACCGTCCATGTTTTATACTTCCTGAAAGGATATTTGAAAGAGTCTCACATCCCAGGTATTCTCATCGACCGCAATGCCCGTTTCGACTATCAGAAACTCCGTCATTTAATTATAATAGATAAAAAAGGAACGCCTGCAGCGCCTTTGTTCAATGGGAACTTTTCCCAACTTCGGCAAATCCTGGAAACCGGCCAGGTAATCACGAATATCCAATCCGGCTTCCCCGCCGAGGAATTAATAAAACCGGGGAATTTCCTCTCCCTGCTCTTTTATTTCGGGTTATTGACCATCAAAGGCACAACCCCCACGCTTCAAACAGTTCTTTCCATCCCCAATGAATTCGTAAAACGATTATTTTACGACTTTATCAAGGACACCTATGAAGACACCAAAATATTTTCATTGGACATGACGGCATATTCCAATCTATTGGAAGATTTCGCGATTTCAGGAAAATGGCAGCCCCTAATCGAGTTTATTGCCGGCCGCATGGAAGCTTCTTTAAGTTTAAGGGATTTAATGACCGGTGAAAAAGCCCACCAGGTATTCTGGAATGTTTACCTTGGCCTGGGCGCATTATATATTGTATACCCGGAAACCGAAATGAACCAGGGTTTCGCCGACCTGGCAATAGTCCCCATGCTGCTCCAGTACCCGGCCATTAAGTTTTCCTACCTGGTGGAATTAAAATATATCAAACCATCGGAAAACGAACCCCCCGACCCGCGAAAAATCCAGGAATTGAAAGAAGAAGCGGAAAAACAATTAAACCAGTACAGCCTGGATGAGAAATTTCAAAAAGCCATTGGCGGGGCCACGTTGAAGAAATTGGTATTGGTTTTTTGTGGGAACCGGATGGTATACCATGATGAAGTTCCTTCTAATTGTTAATTGGCAATTGTTAATTATTAATTGTTAACGGGAATAAGCGGCGGCTTTCATTTTTCCGGCCAAAAAGACCGCCAAAAAGCAGCGGCGAGGATTTTTTTTGGTTAAACACTCCATAAAATGCGGCGGGAAACGATTTTTTCCAGTAAAAGTCCGCCGCGGCCTGGAATTTTCCATTTTTCAGCACTCGAAATCACTTCCGGTGACACTGGAGGTATCGTTCACGGCGAAAAAATATCAGCCGCCTGGCGGGGTGCAATTTTTTGTCAAAATGCGTGTAAGCGATCAGAATTGTTCGAATGTTTTGTAGAATTTTGCCCGGAAATTTGCTTTTTCCAGGATTTTCCCGGCAAATCGGAACAGGAAAACTGAAATATCCCTGCATTTGTCCGCGAAATACAGGAAAAAAGAACGGCTCCCTTCGGGGAGGGTGTGGATCCTTAAAAAATTGGCCTGGCACCTACTGCTTCAATTCTCCAATCATTGATTGGAGAATTTGAAACGTATCAGATAATTGGCGTATCTGATTGTTAGTCTTGGTTTCGGAAAGCTTTAATGAAATTGGGAACAATCCAATTTTTTACCACACGAACTTTGTCATTTTCCCGGGCGCTGTGGCAATTTGCATAACCGCCGTGGGATATGGCGACGACCGCGGCTTTTTGGACGCCCCGATGGTCGAGTAAAAAGGTGTAAGCATGCGCTTGATCGTCCCAGGTGGCGTTCTGATTGAAAGTCGAACGTAAATATCCAAAGCGGGAAGGTGTTATCCAGTGAAACTGCTCACCCAGCAATACTTGCGCAAAAAGTTCGCCCTGATCGCAGCCCCCGCCGCTGCCGTGAATCAGCAAGACATCGGGACCTGAACCACTTTCGGTATATTCAATATTTCCAAAGGGCGAAGGTATGACATTGCCTTTTCCTTGAACTCGTTTATAAGCTCGTTTCATATCCAAAAAATATAAAGCGAAAAACAAAACAACTGCGGCAATTACTACTACCACAATCCAACGAATAATTTTTTTTAGCATTTGATCTCCTTCTTGGGAAATTATTTATGGTCCCTTTTCTACTCCTTTTTTGCGAGATAATCCCTGAGCAGATGGGGAATTTTCGCGATGCCATAAAAAGGCACTGAAATAACCGGCGGGTTTTTACTAAACGGCTGCTGGGAAATCCTTATGCCAACGGGCGCCGGGTATTTTTCCAGGAAAAGATGCATACTGCGTAAAGTTCCTGTTTTCCCGGCTTTGACTTCAATAGGGAAAGCATACCCGGAATATGGGGCCAGGTAGTCTACTTCGGCATTACTGCTGCGTTCTTCCCTTGCCCAATAATATAAAGATCCGTCCCGGTAGACATCCTGGTAAGCCATTAGTTCTTGCGCTGTAAACTGTTCGGCCACCGCCCCGGAGTTTACCTGGATGAAATCTTCGGTCATAAGGGTTTCGCTTGTTAAACCGCATATGTTTTGCATTAGGCCGGTATCAAGGAACACAACTTTAAAATGCCGTTCATTGGCATTGGCTTCCAAAGGTAGGCCTTCGCCGATTGTTTGTTTGACGCGATAAACCACCCCGGCCCTTTCCAGCAATTCAAGGGCCTCCTTAAGGTCTCGCGATTGAATACTATCGTCCACCTGGGAGTATTTAAATTTTTTTCCCACCATTTTCGGGGCTGCGTAGAATATTTTCTGAAGATTGTTATATTTGGTTTTGCCGGCATATTTTCCAAAATCAGCGCGGTAAGTCTGGATGATAATGGATTGAATTTGGTGGCACCGGCCCAGGTTACCGCTGGAAATATATTCCGCCGCCGCGGAGGGCATGCCCCCAACGATGGCGTACTTTTTCACCAGTGTAACCAGGTACTGATGAATGGTTTCGTTCGGCAAATTTCCCCAGGCGATATTTTCGATTAACTCCCTGGCTTTATGTTCGCCGACAGCATCCAGGAACTCGCAGAATGAAAGGGGTTTCATATAGAGATATTGGATTCTACCGACCGGCATCTTAAAATTTTCTTGCGCCAGGGTAAATTCCAACAGGGAACCGGCGGCAATGACATGGAGTTCCGGCATTTGTTCATAGAAATAGCGCAGGGCGGTAATTGCTTTTGGGCATTCTTGTATTTCATCCAGGAACAGCAGGGTCTTTCCAGGGGTGATATCGCTTTTTGAGAGAAGTGAAATAGTACCTATTATTTCTTTAGGGTTCAGGGTATCGAAGCAGGTTTTGAATTCAGGGCGTTGTTCAAAATTGATAATGGTAAGGTTGGAAAATTCCTTTTGACCGAATTGGGTAATGGAATAAGATTTACCGACTTGCCTGGCGCCGCGGACCAGGAGGGGGCGGCGTTGGGGGTCGTTTTTCCATGTTAATAATACATTGTCGATATCACGTTTCATGGGTCTCCTTGCTGAAAATACAAGGCAATTATATGCAAAGTTTGCAGAAAATACAAGGGTATTTCCTGCATTTTCCAATTTTTATTTTTCTATTTTCCGTGTGTTTCCATTATTGGTCAGGATATATCTTTCATTAACAGTTAACCATTAACAATTGACAATTAACAATTATCCCTCTTCCGCTTCATTAATCGGGAATCGGGCAGACACGGGGGCGCCGGTTCGCCCCTACGCTGTATTTTACCGGCCTGTCCCCTCTTTTTTCCCCCTGGATGATAAATTTAAGAAAGCCATTGGCCATACGGCGTTGAAAAAATTGGTATTGATTTTTTGCGGCAGTCGGTTGGTATCTCACAGCGAAATATAAACGCCCCCGGTTTTACTCAACTAAAATCGCTAGTAGAAAAAGTTGCCTCTGTAAGGATACCTGCCCCTTACCCCCTCAAGGATGTGCGACAAATCCACTATCTCGATCGCCTTTTCAGCGCCCTGGAACGCCTGCTTCGGGGCCAGTATTAAAAAAGAGCAATAACTTCATCTAAAGCACTCATCTACAGAAGTTCTTCAAGGAGCGTACGACTTTAGATGTATGTTTTTAAAGTTTAATTTTCTACTTATTTATAAAATTTTTGGTATATTTACAAAACCAAGCTTCTGATATATAATAATTTTTTCAAATAGGTCCCTCTACAAAAAAAAGAAGTGTTAGTGAGCCCTATCCACTAACCATGCATTGAAAAAAAAGGAGAAAGCATGAAGCTAAACGGTTATGTTAAGAAAATGTTGTTGTTTTTGTTAGTTTTAATGACTGCACCCGGGTTGATCCTCTTTTCCGCAGACGGAAAAGACCAGGACAAACCGCTGACAGAAAAAAAAGGGGCATCCCAGGTCACAATGAAAGGGTATCTCCGTAATTGGAGCGATGTCGAGAAAATTTCGTTGGATCAATATGGTAAACCGCGGAAAATGCGGCCCGTTTTGAACTTCGAGCGAAATTTGCCCCTTGTCAGCCGGGATACAACCCCGGATCCTGTTGTACAGAAAACCTTTACCGGTCAAAAAGAGGCCCTGGCCCGAACTCTGGCCATGCCGGCACCGATTAAGAGTTATGACGGTATGAATTTCACTTCCAACGGAGCTGGTTGGCCCCCGGTTACCAACGGTGATATTGGTCCCAATCATTATGTGCATACTGTTAACACCTCCATTGGCATTTACAATAAGAGCACCGGCGCCCTGATTTCCGCCACCACGTTCAACAACTTTTTCGGTGGTGCCGGCATCACCGGGACCCCCTGCGACGCGAATAATAACGGTGACCCCATCGTACTCTATGACCAGTATGCCCAACGGTGGTTCATCCTGGATTTTGCCTGGGCCCCTTCAACAACCGACGGTTCCTACTTCTCCATTGCCGCCTCTCAGACCAGCGACCCCACCGGTGCCTGGTGGCAGTATGCTTTCCGTGCCGACAGCACCCTGATGAACGATTACCCCAAGTGCGGTATCTGGCACAACGGCATTTACATCACCGCCAATATGTTCCAATTCTCCGGGAGTTATCAGTATGCCAAAATCTGGGCCATCAAGAAGCCGGATATTTATAACGGCACCTTAACCGCCCAGTACGTCACCGACTCCGGGACTTTTGCCTATTCCATACTTCCCAGCAACGCCAAAGGCACCACCGCACCCGCGTCCACGTCCCCCAACTACATGTATGCCCTGGATGCCAGCGAATACGGTGCCGGGCACTCGGACGCTATTAAAGTCTGGAAATATGCTGTTAATTGGACCACACCCTCCAGCACCACCTGGACAGGCCCCTCTTCCATGGCCACCGCTGCCTTTGGCCTGGTCAGCACCGGTGTTGCCCAGTCAGGCACCTCTATTGCCCTCGATTCCCTTTACGGGCGTTTAATGTATTCCGCTATTTATCGAAAATTTACCTCTAATGAATCCGTTTACCTGTGCCATGTGGCGGAATCCGGCAGCAATAGGGCCATGAGATGGTATGAAATTCGTATCGCCAGCGGGACGTCTTCTATTTACCAGCAGGGAACTTATTCGCCGGATACCAAACACCGTTGGATGGGCAGTATCGCCGCCGATAAAAACGGTAATATCGCCATGGGATACAGCGTTTCATCTTCTTCTATGTACCCGGCTATCAGGTACTGCGGACGTCTCGCTACCGATACCCTGGGAATTATGGGCCGGGGCGAAGCCACATTGATCGCCGGTAGCGGCTCCCAGACCACCTACAATCGCTGGGGTGATTACAGTATGTTGTCGATTGACCCGGCTGATGATGAAACATTCTGGTATACCACGGAGTACTTAACCTCCACCGGTACCGTCTGGAGAACACGCTTCGGCGCGTTCAAAGTAGGCATTGCACCCTACATGACCGTTACCATTTCAGGCCCGACTAAGGGTGACAACTCCGGTACTTATACTTGGTGCGCAAATGTGAGCGGTGCAGGTTTAACACCGCCATATACCTACGATTGGCGCTATAGTTATGATGGTAGCAGCTATGTCTATTCTTTTGGCACATCTCAATGTGAAACTGCTCAATTGCCACTAGACATGGATCTTTACCTAAAAGTAACGGTTACTGATTCTGCCGGTCTCCAGGCTACCGATTATCACGTCACTCTAAACATGAGTACATGGTGATAATCAGCTAGAGCCTAAGCGAAAAGTAATGGATTTTGATCGTTAAAATTGTAGGGAACAGGCAGTGTCTGTTCCCTACATATTCAGGAAAGGGATGCACATTTCCGAGGTCTCAAAAAAAATTCTTACCGGTCGCCATTTTTTTACAGATGTTTGATCTTATTTTATAATGAAAATTTAAAAAAAGTAAGGAAAATAATTGATCATAAAAGCTAGCGACGCTTGAAACCAGCGAAAGCAATTCGGGTTAATATGTATTGGGAAAAAAAGCAATACCTCTTACGTAACGATTCAGTCCTTGGAAGAGGCGCTTTTCGTTATGTCCCTTTCCCCCTCTCCTTGGTGTACCTTTGTGCCTTTGTGCCTTGGTGGCTATTTTCAACGCAGTGCGGAAAAAAATAGGATTGAGATTGACTGACAAATAATTCTGTGTTACACCTGGCACAGAAATGTTACATAGGAAATTGAAGGATTGCGAGCGGTTCCTGGAATTTGTAAAAAAAACTTTGCCGTGATTAATTCACCGGCCGTGTTCTTCGATATTCAGGTTAATTCATATCTTTCGTGGATTGTTTAAGCGGATCAACCCGGCTGTACTCCCGCCGGCTTCACCTTTTTTATCGTATCTCCCTCATGATATTTGAGGAGCATTTGAGAAAGACGAAGATTAATACGTTTATCTTTTTTGAGAGTATTCCATGCTGATTGAATCGCTGTTTTGTTTTCCCGTTCAAACTTACCAGAATAATTTTACAGGATACTGTTGGAAAATCTTATCTTTACTGACCAGCAGTAATTTCTCTTGTATTGCTTGAATAATCAATAATCTGTCAAAAGGATCACGATGAAACGCCAGTAAATTGTCTAATGCCAATACATGCTACAGGGAGACAGCTAAGATTTGTATGTCGTTTGAATTTTGTTGTTTTTGAATTAAATCTCTCAGCGGGTAGTTCAATTTTAATTTCCCCAATTGAATTTTGATTTGCATCTCCCATACGCTTACCACACTCAGAATTATATCGTTTTTTTCATTTTCAAGTGCATCCAGAACTTTTTTTGACAGGTTCCCCGGTTCACTCGCCCACCAGATAAATGTATGGGTATCCAATAATAGTTTCATTTTCCAGCCAGCCAGAATTCATCCGGCAGCGGTGAATCAAAATCATCGCTAACCTGGATTTCACCCCGGTTCAATCCGGCAACTCTTTTACCCGGTTTATGGGCAGTGTAGATTCCTTCCAGTCGGGCACAGGGCCGTTTTCTTTTTTCAATAATAATCGTATTGCCCCTTGAAACCATCGAAAGCAATTCGGGTAATCTCTGCTGCATATCCTTGATCGTGACTGTCATTGTTGGCATAACGGCCTCCTTTTAGAAATATTTTCAGGGTCAACAATTTACAATATAATATTAATACGTATTGGGGAAAAAAGCAATACATCTTACGTAACGATTCAGTCCAGGAGATAAATTGGCTTGTCCCATTTTTCATCCATTTCATCACCGTGCCAGCGCTATCGGAAAGGAAAATTCACCTGGCGATAAATCATATCTTTTGTAGATGGGACTTCGCCCTTCACCTACCGGCATTCCTGTCCGGCGGTTGAGAATTTTTGCCACCAGGGGGAGGGAAAGGGAGCTTGTATATCATTTTTTCCAATGAATTAGGAAAGCGAACTTCCCTAATTTTACAGAATTAGGCAAGTTTAGTTGCCTAATTCTTGAAAATATGGTAAGTTATTCTTATGAATAACAATAAAATATTTACTCGACATTACGATAGTAAACTGTCAGGATTAATAAAGCCCGGGAAAGCGCTTTTAATCTACGGACCAAGGCGAGTAGGCAAAACTTTCCTTGTCAAACAATTCCTGTCATCCTACGAAGGCCGCTATTTTTCCGGGGTTGGCGAAGATATGACCTTACGGGAATTGATCGGTTCCCAGGATGTACGTAGGATAACCGGCGCATTTAAAGGGTATTCCCTGGTATTTATCGACGAAGCCCAAAAAATTCCCGGCATCGCGGTGGGATTGAAAATATTGGTGGACCATCTCCCGGACCTTGCCGTCATCGCCAGCGGGTCCTCTTCATTCCAATTATCCAGCCAACTGGGTGAACCATTGACCGGTAGAAACGCCCCTCTTTTTTTATTCCCCCTTGCTATTATGGAATTATATGGCCAATTCGGGGGAATGAACATCCTTGAACGCCTGGAAGAATTTCTTATTTTTGGCACTTACCCTGAAGTACTGCAAATGGAAAACCGCCTGGACAAACAGGAATACCTTATAAATTTACGGGATTCATACTTGTTTAAAGATATCCTTGAACTTGAAAATATCCGCAATGCCGATAAATTATCGGACCTACTCAAATTACTGGCCTTTCAAATAGGCCATGAAGTGTCCCTCAATGAATTGGGCACTACGCTCGGACTTGCCAAACAAACCGTGGAACGATACCTGGAACTTCTTGAAAAAGCATTCGTGATAAAAAAAGTAAGGGGGTTCTCGAGAAACCTAAGGAACGAAATTTCCAAGAGCTCCCGTTATTACTTCCTGGACAATGGTATTCGCAATGCGTTGATCAATAATTTCAATTATATTTCTTCTCGAAATGACATTGGGATGCTCTGGGAAAATTTCCTTTTCCTGGAACGGATGAAAAAATGTCACTATTCAAGGATATTTAGCAATGTCTATTTCTGGCGGACCTATAACCGCGAGGAAATCGACCTGGTAGAAGAGCGTGAAGGTCAATTATGGGGTTATGAATTTAAGTGGGGAACGAAACGCCCGAAACCGCCGGCGGCCTGGTTGGAAAACTATAAAGAAGCCCATTTCGAATGTATTTCCAGGGAAAACTTCCTGGATTTCATTGTCTAAAATGTCCGGCATCGCTGAATGAAACAAGGGCTGCCCGGCAAGAAATTTATTAGAAGTTTTTGGGGGTGGGAAATCGCCTCCCATAAAATAAATCATCCAAAAAAAGCGCCAGCCGCTGGTTGAAGGGATTCCGTGAGATATAAAAACGTACCTGCCGATGGACCAGGGTATCGGGTTTGGTATAAGGACACACCCGGATACAAAACCCACAATCTGTACCAATCGTCTTCCAATAAGAAAAACATTTTTCCTGGTGGATGGACCAGTGACGGAATCCGCGGCTGACCGGTTCATCTCCGCGTTCAATGGATTGCGTGGGACAGTTGTCCGCGCATTTTTTGCATGCGGTGCAAAAGGCCTCGATTGAGACGAAATGTTTGTTAGCCGGGGTGGGGAGTAATTCCAATTCGGTGGTGACAACGGAAAGCCTTACACAAGGGCCGTGCACCGGGTGCATAAAAATCCCCATGCGGCCCAGCGCCCCCAACCCGGCGCTCACTGCCAGGGGTACGCACAAGACCTGGTAGTTACCGTCGGTATGGGCGCGGGCGTCGTACCCGAACCTACGGATGTAGTCGGCAATAATATGGGCGATTTTTGCCGACTCCACATACTGCCTGGAGGATTCAAGAATGACGGGCAGACCGGGTGCGAATTTCATCATCCCAACTTCCATGGCTACTACGATTACTATGGCAAATTTATGGCGGACCACCATCTCCTCTCCCCAATTCCCCGGGCGCCTGCCATAATAACTATAAGTATGAAAGGGCTTTAACGGCGTAATACCCACATCCACAGCGCCGTAAAGCTGGGCCACCGCGGTAATAATGTCGGTCATTTTCCCGGCATCGATTTCTTTTTTCCCCGGCGCAACCTCACCCGTGGAAACATCCCGCGTCTGGTGAAGGTACGTAAAAGCGGCGTCGAAGACAGGGGAAAAATAGGCGTCATAGAAACGATGACCCGGTTCACCCAGTTCGGGTTTAGCCTGGATTTTTTCATCGATTGTCCGCTTTTCCGGGTGGGCGGCGTAATATTTTTCCGCCAATTGGGGGTGGTATTGAAGACTGTTCCGGGCAAACATGATGTCCCGCTCATCATACTTTTGAATGCCGGAGAGGTCTCTTTCCTTCATGGGTGGAAAGTATTTTATCACTGATACTAATGCAAACAGGGCAACCACGGTGAGCACGCATAGGTTGAGATAAGAAACCCATTCTACCTGTTTAAAAAGAATAAGGAAACCCCACAGTCCGGCATTCCCTGCCAGGCAGAGGAAGGTGATAAAGGCCGCCCTGCGTTCTTTTTCCCGGATGGAAGAGAACAGGAACAGGGCAATGAAAATGGTTGTTGATATCAGCAATATCCAATCGATAA
>JAUPLE010000513.1 GCA_030837085.1 Acidobacteriota bacterium
AATTCCTCGGGCGTTCTCAATTCATATGAAGGAGAGCTTCATATGATATCATAATACATAGCTAAGAATATTTCAATAGCAGGAAAATTTTTCCTTTTTCAGTAACCGGGCCGGCCATTCTGACGAAGCATGAGTCCAAAAAGTTCGCGGTTTAGGTTATTCTTACGGGGATCCACATTGTTCTTAGGTTCATTTACAGGCTTCTTACGACCTCGACACCCCTTTTCCACCGGTGGAAATGATCTCCCGGAGTGGTAGAAATACTTAATTAAGTGGTGGAAACTGGGCCACAATGTAGTGGAAACTGAGCAAGTTATTGGTGGAAAACAAGTCACAAATAGGTGGAAAAGGAGTATTTTGGTGGTGGAAATGGTGTGCCGAGCCGAAAGAACCGGGAAATTACACAAATTTTTCCTTTTTCTCCGGGTAATACTTGACATAACCTGTGCCAACAATATATTATCCATTCTTAATATTATGAAAAATCCAGAAATAGGAGCAATACCATGGAAAACGTTGAGCTTAAACCGCAGAAAAGTCAAATAAAAGCCCCCCACCACATTCCAATGTCGATCTATATATATGAAGCGGATACGCTTTATCATTGGGCGCAAGAAGATAAGAATGCCCTGGCGGCGGCCGGGTTGTCCATGGATGTCTTGGAGTCTCTCCCTAATTTATCCGATGCCGCCACTGCCGCAGAAGCGGAATGGTATGTTCAACTGAATTCTGTAAAGGAGAGCGTGCTTGAATGGGAAAAACAGGCTGCCATTGGTTACGAGTTACGGAAACAACTACTGCACCATTTTCGTTTTGCATTTCGGGGGCAGCCGCATTTGCTGGCTTACCTGAGAGTCATATCCAAGGGAGAGAGCCATGCAAAAAAAATCCAGGACTTGAATGACCTGGCGGTGTTGGGAAGGGCCAACCGTGTAAAATTGGAAGCGATTCTATTTGATATGTCGCTTCTTGATAAAGCGGCCCAGGCTTCCTTTGACCTGGCAATGCTTTTGGCTGATGCCACGAGGGACAGGAGACGGCCCAATGAAGCCAAAGATATCCGCGATCTGGCTTATTCCCGATTAAAGGAAGTAGTGGATAAAGTTCGTTTTTATGGTCGGTATGTATTTCGTGGTAATAAAGAGCGGCTCATCGGGTATAGAAGTGAATATATGAGGCACTTGAAAAACAAGCAAGCCAGGAAACGAAAAAAAAATTTGGCCGGGAAAAATGGTGAATCGGTGGTAGTGGATAGTCCGTCATAACGGTGCATCAAAAAGTTTCATTTACCCCAAACCCCTAATTTTCAAAAAAATTTTCCCTCTTGATTTCCTGATTTCGATGTAGTATACATAGTTTTTAAAGTGTGGAACTTCTTGATGAAGAGGAATCCTGACTTTTTTGCATTGAAAGTAGTTAGGGTGGTTTTAAAGAACGTAACACCCCAATGGCGGAAGCTTATTTGACGAAGGATCATTTTTAATGAACATCGAACTTATCCACGAGCGAGTGCATGCCGGGAATTATCTGGTCAAAAACCACGCAGTATATCACGCCTTGAAAGAAGATTTTGAACTTAAGCACATGATTGAAGCAATACTTAACGGTCGAATTATTGAAGAATACCCGGATGACCAGCGAGTGCTTATATGTGGCAGCATAACCAGCCAGGAAAAAAGGCTTCTTTACTTGCACATCGTTTGCGAATGCAGCGATCCCGTATACATTGAGATTGTCACGGCTTATATCCCTAATGGTTCCCAATGGGAAAATCCTCCATTCAGGAGGCGTAAATAAAAAACAATAGAGGACATATCTATGATAAACGAACATATTCCTATTTGTGGTGAACACCACGTAAAAAAAGAATGGCGATCAACGACCTTCGAGTATAGTGACGAAGGTATTACGGTTCGCGTTCCAAATATCTATGCATGGGTTTGCCCTGAAAATGGAGAGGCATCCTTCACACCGTCGACAGTGGAGGAGCTTATCACAACGATTCGAGAATTGATTGATCTTTCGAAGCGTGCCCGAAAACGCCGCCCTGTGCTGACAGATTATATCGTTTCCGTGGCCGCGTAGCCTACCATCGAAGACCAATCCCCAGGGTGGAATACAGAATGCGTGAAAAGAGCGCTAGCCCATTATGAATCCCAGTCTGAGGAAGAAGCGGTTGCTGAAGATGAGGCAGTTTATGAGGAAGAGTAAATCCGTGGAAATCAGTGTCATCTTTTGACAAATGTACGTCGCGTTCCTTGGTGTTCTTAGCGGCTTAATATTTTTCTGTGGCAAAAAAAATTTTCTCTCTTGATTTTCTGATTTTGATGTAGTATACATAGTTCTTAAAGTGTGGAACTTCTTGATGAAGAGGAACCCTGACATTTTCGTATCAAAAGTGGAGAGGGTGGTTTTAGAGAATGTATCATCCCAGGGGCGGAAGCTTATCTACTGAACAGAGTTTAACCATGGCTCGTATAGAGGACAAAGAGTTATCAAAGGTGGTTGATGTTATTGTCGATAAGGTACTGCCGCAGAAAATATTTCTTTTCGGTTCTCGGGCAATGAATAAAGCGGATGAAAAGAGCGACTATGACATCTTTGTGCTGGTAAAAGGCTGTAAGCATCCCCGGAGAATGGAAAAGGACTTATATTATTTACTTGCACGAGAAGGAGTTGGTATCCCGGTGGATTTATTGGTTGACACCGAAGAGAGATTCGAGAGGTTGAAAGGGAATCGATATTTGATCTACCACGAGGTAGAGAAATACGGGAAAACGTTGTATGACAAAGAAACCGCTTCACCTGGAATGGCTTGACCGAGCAAGAAGTAATCTTGAAAAAGGTATCCAGGTGAGGAAGAACCGGTTACAAGAAAAGAATTCATAGAAGCCCGGAACCAAGCTGAAATAGTTTTTAACTGGGTGAAAGGCAAATTAAAAGCCGCAGAATGATGATAAAAGAATTGAGACCAAAATCTGATTGGACATTGGCAATTGCTCATCATTTAAATAACTTCATAATACAAGGCTCACTCCGAGAAAATGAAAAAATATCCTTATCCGTGTTTTACCTTCTATCATGGAATCAAGTTTATTAAAATAGATGTTAAATATTATGAATTTAAGGAGAATAAAAATGAAGGGATGTTTGAGACTTAAAAAATGTGAAGGGATCATTAAATTTTTTATTTTCGCTTTAATGGTCTATGTGTTTTTAGAGGGTGTTGTGCTATTTGCACAAGAATCTCAGGAGGATAAAGAGATAAGAGAAAGATATGAAAAGATTGGGAAAGAAGCCATTAAGGAGCAGCAGTATCTCATGCGTTCTGATTTAAGAGCGGCTGGGAAAATCAATGGTAGCGATGGTCGATATTTTCTAAGTACAGATGTCATTCAATTCAGAGAAATTCCTGAAAAAATAAAAAATAATATTTTAGCACGGCGAGATGCTATAAAGCGATTGATATGGCAAGTTGCCTCTGATATTGAATCAAAACGTGACACAGGAGTAAAAATAGATCCGGAGAAAAGGACTTTATCATTACAAGAGATAAAAAGGGTTCAACGTTTAAAAGAAGCGATTAAAGAGAATAGTATTTCTTTGAGAAGTTTATCTTTAGCAATTAAAATGGTCGTAGACATTTCAAATTCTCTTTATAAGGAAGCAATTGAACAAAAGGATAAAGACCTAAAATATAACCTTTATGTTGAATATACTGCATTTGCTTATGAATTGAGTTCCATTGTTATAGAACTAATAGATGATTTTAAACAAAATGGTAAACAGGAACTTCAATTATTATATAATGAACGGAAACATGAGGTGGAACTTCTAAAAGGAAGATTAGAAAACAGAAGAGTATTATATAAGAACAAGTTGGAAAGTGGAAACATTAAGCAAAAAGAATATGATGAAAAAGTAAGACAATTCGAGGACTGGAAAAAAGCTTTAGAGGCAACATTAAATGGATGGAATCGTATTTTTCAAATTTTAGAAAGCCAAGAAGTGTGGACAAAAAAGATAAAATCAAAAGAAGAAATTTTTAAAGACATAAGAGACGATGCCGGTTTACAATTAGATATCCTGGCCGAGATAGGTATAGCCAGGGAGGCCTTGAGTTATTTTGAATCAATCGGGCAAATTACTGAAATTGCTCAAATTCCTTTGTTGCCACTAAATGATGAAATAGTCGATGTACTTCTTGGACTTAAAAGAGATTTTAATATAAAAATAAATTTAGATAACAATTAAAAGAAGGATTAAAAAATGAAAATACCACGAATGTTCGTCTGTCTAATTTCCTTTATAATTATAATTTTATTTTTCGCATGCGATAAAAAAAACGAAGATAAATTATCAACTGCAGATTGTATGAAGAAAATTTCGGAAATAGAAACCAAGATTTATAATTTAGAAAAGATTCTGAAGGATTATAGTAAAGATCCATATCTGAAAGTTGTGAATAAAAGTGTTTATATCCGTTCTAGGGCGGATGAAACAACTTCGGAAAATATTATTGCCATAGCTCAAGCAGGAGCTTACTTACGGAAAATATCATGCGTTGATCCTGTTAATAATGAAAATAACACTAGATGCAAATGGTACAAAGTTCAATATTTAGTAGATATTTATCCCTACAACGGATATATCAATGCTAATCCGGAATATACAACGGAAGAATATTTTGATCCGCTTACTGCATCAAATGTATATAAAAGAGGTCTTGTTATTTTTCTATGGGAAAAAGAGCTTCTAATTGAACTAATACGCAAAGATATAAAAATCGTTGCTATTGCATTTAATGTGCAAAGCCCTTTTCGAAGTGATCGACTACTTGGGAAATTGTCAAAACTTTTACGAGCAGAAGAAATTTATTTAAAGCCAATGGAAATGAAAAGTATTGATAAGAGTAAAATTGATAAGGTTTGCATAGATAATAGCGTTGATGGAGTAATATTAGTGGATATGGTGATTGAAAAGAATAATTCAGGTTATTTACTTGTATATTTATTCAATAATTCAGGAATACTCCTATATTCCACGCATGTACCCTTTGAAGCTGTTGAAAATGATTGGACCTATTAAGGGTGTAATAATCAAGACTTTACCTGGCATTGGATGAATTTTTTATTGGCCATCAGCTGTCGATTTACTTCCAATATTTCTTCCTTCTGTTCGAGACTTTATCAATAAAAAAATCCAAAATTCAAAAACTCCAAACAAAAGCAAGCTGCCACATACAGAGGATAGACATGGAAAAATTTAGAAGCGGAGAAAAGCCGAAGGTCTCATGATGAACAGTGAGACTGTGCCTCGGAAAATTAGCCGCGAATACACGAGAAGCACGAAAAAGAGGAAGTTAGGAAGTCCGCTCACGAACGGCGCAAAACGGCGTTCGATTTTTAATTAGAGGAACTCTTCCCAAAAAAAGAGTTTGATAAATCAAACCACTACCGGTGATTTCTTACCGGACGCCTGCCTATGACGGGGGGATATTTTTTGCCCGGTATCTTTTCTCCTTTCTTATTTCAATAATTTAATCCAATGTAGGGGCTTGATCTAATCAAGCCCTTCTCCGTATAAGATTATTGGTGCAAGTGGACAATTATGCAAAAAAGAAGGGCGAGACACGTTCCGGTTTGTTTTTGTCTGCGGCAATGGAGTACATTTCACAGCATGCAGGATCGCCTCTACCAAATTAACCTAAAACCCCTCTTAAGCTCTTCGAAAATCAAAATCCCATACAAAGAAAACCACAGAAAGGCGGCGAATACACAGAACTATAGCCGCTAAGGTCCCGGCGGGACACCCTTAAATAGCGAAGACACGCGAAACACATGGCGCTATATTCTACACATTTCAGTTAAAACGCATTTTATCAGCGTCATCATAGTCATCAGCGTCATCAGCGGTTCAGACAGTTTTTTCATCATTCATCATATCCGTGCGCCTTACCTTCTCATCATCTTCCCCTCTAACCTTCTGTTTTGGCTGCTCTTCCGCTCTTTCGCGTTTCCTGGCTTCCTTTTTCTCTCACTCTCTTACCTTCACTTTCACTATTCTCCTACCCCTTATTTCCTGGTGAATGGATATTTATAGCGTTTTTGAATGCAGAGTACAAACCTCCAAATCATTTTTATGCCATTATATAGGCAGATCGTTTGTGCGATCGAAAAAGCTGTATAAGGCAGCGCATGAAATGAAAAAATTAAAATAAGGAGGGGAACATGAAGCCGAAAAAGGAAAAGAAACTTCA
>JAUPLE010000054.1 GCA_030837085.1 Acidobacteriota bacterium
AGGTCCAGGGAAAGAAAGTATCGATCGATGAAGAAAGGACGCTGGTAAAAGGATTTGTCGATCGCATTAAAATCACTTATCCCGTGGCGATTGCCAATGGAAAAGAGGCATTCGAGGCGTATGGCGTAACCGGTATCCCGACCATGGTGTTAATCGATAAGAATGGCAAAATCCGGGAAATCACAGTTGGCGCCGGCGATGAAAGCCAATTAGAAGCAAAGATAAATGATTTATTAAAGTAAAAGAATAAAAGTTTTAGGAAGTCCAGAAACCCTTTTTCAAAAGGGTTTCTGGTCGCCGAAGGCAACAGGGGTAAGCAGGGTGTCCTGGATAGTCTTAGGAATATTCACAAAGTTACTACCGTAGAGCACCAGGAAATACCGGTCCACATAACGCTTAAAATCTTCAACATACTTTTGATTCACCGGTTCTTTGGCGGGAGACTCAAGATTCAAAGGATTAAAATACCTGCCGCTTTTCTCCAGGCCATAATGAAGATGTGGGCCCGTACTTAGACCCGTAGAACCCACATAACCGATCAATTGCGCCTGGTCCACTTTGGCGCCGACTATTATTCCTTTTGCTACCCCGCTGAGATGATAATAATGACTCGTATAATAATTCGGATGGCGAATACTGATATATCTTCCCCTGGTGGAATCATTGCCGATAGCCTGGATAACCCCGGCGGCGGAAGCCCTAACACTCGTACCGGTGGGCGCAGAGAAATCCACGCCGTGATGCCCCCTGGAAAATCCCAATATCGGGTGATTCCGCATACCATACCTGGAAGTCACATGCATAAACGGCAGCGGGCAGCGTAAGAACATTTTCCGCACCGATCGGCCGTCCGGGTGATAATAAGCGGACGTCCCTTCAGGGTCAGTGTAACGTAAAAGCCGGATGATTTTTCCCCTGTTGACGAATTCCGAAGCCAGCACATTACCGTAAGATGAAAACTGCCCATGAAGGAACCTTTTCTCCACGATGACGGCAAACGAATCACCCCCCTGGATATCCCGGTTAAAATCCACATCGTACTCATAAAGAGACGCCAATAAATCCGCCAATTCAGGTTTCTCACCGCACTCCAGGATCGACTCGAAAAGCGAATAAGTAATTTTCCCTTTGATGATTTCCCGTTTCACGTCATAGGGAAGCGTGATGATCTTGCCTTTAAAGCCATTATTGAGTTTATCGCGGAAAACCTCGACGTACTGGTTGACATCGATTTCATATTTAAATTTTTCGATCTCGCGGTTGGACGGGGAAAGAAAAAGAGTATATTTTTTCCCCGTGGAAATTTTCTTAAAATCATAAATAGGTTTGACGGCCTGGAAGAATTTGTAGGCCGGTTCGGCATCGATGCCTGCTCGTCCCAGGGCGCTGATAATGGTATCGCCTTTCCGGACAAAATGCTCGATTTTAATTGAATCGTCCTTCTTTTTCAGCGCAGTGAGGTTTGATTCCACCAGGGGCTGCCGGTTTGTAATCACTTTTACCGGGGCTACCTGGAATTCGTTCACCACCCAGGCGGCCGAGATGAATACCGAAATAGACACCAGTATCACTGCAAAGAGCAGTCCTGAAAAAAAAGCAACCCGCTGATGCCGTGGGTCATGTCGAAGAACGTGTTTTATGTGTTTTACCTGTTGTAAGAAGTGTGACAATTTGAACTGTATCATTTTGCAATGATACACTAAAAGGAAAAAGAAAACAAGCCCTAATTTTCAAGTAGCCCTCCCTTGTTTTAATTGTAATTTTTGATATAATCTAGTCACCATGTTAAAATACGTAATAAACAAAATATTCGGTACGAGCAATGAAAGAGAGTTGAAGAGCTATGCTCCTTATGTGGTTGCCATCAACGCACTGGGGCCACAAATGGAAAAACTCTCCGACGCGGAACTACAAGGTTACACCGATAAGTTCAAAGAACGGTTAAAACAGGGAGAAACCCTGGACGATATCCTGGTAGAAGTCTTTGCCGTGGTCCGGGAAGCCGGCAAACGCACGCTGAACATGCGCCATTTCGATGTCCAGTTGATCGGCGGCATGGTGCTGCACCAGGGACGGATCGCCGAAATGAAAACCGGCGAAGGTAAAACCCTGGTAGCGACTTTGGCCGCTTATTTAAATGCACTCGCAGGCAACGGCGTCCACATCGTTACGGTCAACGATTACCTGGCCAATAGAGACTCCCAATGGATGGGCAAAATCTACAAATTCCTGGGCCTGTCCGTCGGCGTTATCCAACACGGCTTGAACGACGAAGAACGGCAAATCGCCTATAACTGCGACATCACCTACGGCACCAATAACGAATTCGGCTTCGATTACCTCAGGGATAATATGAAATTCGACGCCAGGAACCTTGTCATCCAACGGCAATTCAATTTCGCCATCGTGGACGAAGTAGACTCCATCCTCATCGACGAAGCGCGAACCCCGCTGATCATCTCCGGCCCCACCGAAGGATCTACCTCTTTTTATTACCATGTCAACGATTTTGTCAAACGGATAAAAAAAGACGAAGTCAATTACCAACTGGATGAAAAAAGCAAGACCGTTATTCTGACCGAAAACGGCATCAGCGAAGCAGAGAAATTTTTTAAGGTGGAAAACTTATACGACCTTAAAAATATGGACACACTTCAACAAATCAACCAGTCCCTCAAAGCGCACCTGCTTTTTAAAAACGATGTAGATTACCTGGTCAAAGACAGCCAGGTCGTCATCGTGGATGAATTTACCGGGCGCATGATGCCGGGCCGGCGCTTTTCCGACGGACTCCACCAGGCCCTGGAAGCCAAGGAAAACGTCCGTATCGAACAAGAATACCAGACCCTGGCCACCATTACCTTCCAAAACCTCTTCCGCATGTACAAAAAACTCTCAGGCATGACAGGCACCGCCGCCACCGAAGCCCAGGAATTTCATTCCATATACAAACTCGATGTCATCGAAGTCCCCACCAACAGGACATTAATACGAATCGAATTCCCGGACATGATATACGGCAGCAAGGAAGAAAAATGGGACGCCGTGGTAAACGAAATCAAAGAACTGAACGAAAAAAGACAACCGGTACTGGTAGGAACGATTTCCATTGAGAATTCCGAGCTGCTGAGCCGGAAACTGCAAAAGGAAAGAATCAAACACGTGGTATTAAACGCCAAACACCACGAAATGGAAGCCGAAATCGTTGCCCAGGCCGGCCGGTTAGGCGCGGTCACCATTGCCACCAATATGGCCGGCCGCGGAACCGATATCCTGCTGGGCGGCAACCCGGACGCCATCCTGAGAGAAAACCTGAAAAAGAAACACTTCACGCCGGAAACGGCCCCGGAAGTCGTCTACGAAGAACTCAAAAAAGAAGCGGAAGAAATAACTCAAAACGAACATGAAGAAGTGATAAAACTGGGCGGGCTTCATATCCTGGGAACCGAACGACATGAAGCGCGCCGAATCGACAACCAGCTAAGAGGACGGTCGGGCCGCCAGGGCGACCCCGGTTCCTCGCGTTTCTATATATCGCTGGAAGATGACTTAATGAAAGTACTGGGCGCGGACCGCGTCAGGAACCTGCTGGTCAGCGCCGGCATGCGGGACGGCATCCCCATCGAAAACAGGTTCGTGTCCAAAACCATTGAAAACGCACAGAAACAAATCGAAAGCCAGAACTTCAGCATCCGCAAACACTTACTGGAATACGACGACGTATTGAATAAACAAAGACAGTATATCTACCAGTGGCGGCGAGATATTTTGATGGGCAAAGATTTAAAAGACTATGTCGCCGAATTGACCGAAGACCTTTTCGAAGATATGTTTACCTTTCATATCAATGAAAACAAAGGACCGGACGACTGGGATTTCGAAGCCCTTAAAAAAGAAATGCTGGCCCAGTTCGGCGTCGATCCCAACACGGTGATAAGGGAAAATTATCATGATATCCCCTACTTTGAATTGAAGGATAAACTCTTTAATCATATTAAATATGTTTACGACGAAAAAGAAAAAATAGTGGGCAGCGAACAATTAAGAGAACTGGAACGCATCATCATGCTGCAGATCATGGATTCCCAGTGGAAAGACAACCTGTTAAACATCGATCATTTGAAAGAAGGCATCGGGTTAAGGGGCTATGCCCAGAAAGACCCATTGGTGGAATATAAGAAGGAAAGCTTCTTTTTATTCGACTCCCTCCGGCAGCGGGTGGACGAGGAAGTCATTCGCTTTCTCTTTTTGTTCCGCCCCATCCTGGAAGATGAAATCGACGACCTGAAACAAAAGCAGCATATAAAACCATCGAAACCCACTTCCAAATTACCGGGAAAACGACACCGGGGAAAACATTAGGTGACGGTCATGGGAAAAGAATTCTTTAAACGGGAAGGATTAACATTTGATGATGTGCTGCTGGTCCCGGCTTACTCGGAAGTGCTGCCCAAAGATGTGGACGTGTCCACCCAATTCACGCGGAACATACGTTTAAAAACGCCCCTGGTATCCGCCGCCATGGATACCGTTTCCGAAGCCCGCATGGCCATTGCCATGGCGCAGTTGGGCGGCATCTCCATCATTCACAAAAACCTATCCATCCAACAACAGGCCGAAGAAGTCAAAAAAGTCAAACGTTCCGAATCCGGCATCCTGGTGGATCCTATCACTCTGAAACCGGAAAATAAAATGTACGAAGCCGTTCAACTGGTCAAAGAGAAAAGCATTTCCGGCCTGCCCATCGTGGATGATGATGGAAAACTGGTAGGCATCCTGACCAACCGGGATATCCGTTTCACTACGGACCTGGAAAGGGAAATTAAAGACTTTATGACCACGGATAAATTGATCACAGCGCCGGAAAATATCTCGATGGATGAGGCCAAACATCTGCTGCATATCAATAAAATCGAGAAATTGCCGGTAGTGGACAAAAACAATTACTTGAAAGGATTAATCACCTTAAAAGATATCATCAAGGCGCAAAAATACCCCACTGCTTCCAAGGATAAAATGGGCAGGCTGCTGGTAGGCGCTGCCGTGGGCACCGGCGAAGACACATTGAAAAGGGTGGAAGCGCTGGTAAAAGCAAAAGTCGATGTGATCGCGGTGGACACCTCTCATGGGCATTCGAAAAAAGTAATGGACATTATAAGAACGATCCGCAAAGAATTCCCTTCCCTGGAACTGCTTGCTGGCAATATCGCGACGGGTGAAGCGGCCCGGGCGCTGTTGGACCTGGGAGTGGATGCCGTAAAAGTAGGTATCGGGCCGGGTTCCATCTGCACCACCCGGATGGTAACGGGCGCGGGTATGCCGCAAATCACCGCCGTAATGGAAGTCAGCGAAGCGGTAAACAATCAGGTCCCGGTGATTGCCGACGGCGGTATCAAGCTTTCAGGCGATATTAGCAAAGCGCTGGCCGCCGGCGCCAATTCCGTGATGCTGGGTTCCTTGCTGGCAGGGACGGATGAAAGCCCCGGGGAGTTAATCATCTACCAGGGCCGTTCCTATAAAACCTACCGCGGTATGGGGTCGCTGGGGGCAATGAAAGCCGGAAGTAAAGACCGTTATTTCCAGGAGGATGAATTTTCCGAAGCCAAACTGGTGCCCGAAGGCATCGAAGGCCGGGTGCCGTACCGGGGCAGCGTAATGAACCTGATCCCCCTGCTGGTGGGCGGCGTTCGCGCCGGTATGGGGCTTACAGGTTGCCGGACGATTGATGAATTAAGACAAAAATCCGCTTTCATTAAAATCACCTCCGCCTCTTTAAAGGAAAGCCATGTGCACGATGTGATCATCACCGAAGAATCGCCCAATTACAGGATGGATTAGTCGCCCTACTACATTCCCTTTATTATTGTACTTCACAGAGGGGTAATTCGATAGTAAATATAGACCCCACCCCAGGGGTGCTTTCGCAGGTGATTTTTCCACCCATTCGCGCCGCTAACCTGGAAGCGATCGTCAAACCTAATCCGATGCCGCCATATGGCCGGGTGGACGACATATCTTCCTGGCTGAAAAGAGAAAAAATAATTTCTTGTTTTGCTTTCGCTATACCGATGCCCGTATCGGACACGCGGATAAAGGCAACGCCGTTACGGTAACTATAAACCGCCTCGACTTCTCCTGCCGAAGTAAATTTCACCGCATTATCTACAATATTGGCAATCACCTGCTCTATCCTGTATTCATCGCCGGAAAACCGCCGCGGGGCGGACGATTCTCTGACTATATTAAAAAAAAGATTTTTCTTCTCCGCTTTCCTGATAAATCGCTCGTAAATTCGATTCAACAGGTTTTCCATGGAAAAATCGATATTTTTCAATTCGATATCCCCGGATTCGACTTCGGCGAAATCAAGAATACCGTCGATAAGCATGAGCAGCGTATCCGCCGATTCATAGATCATTTTAAGATCGTTTAATTTCCCGGGGTCCAATTCATCGGCGAGCATGATATCCGTAAACCCCATGATGGCATTCATCGGGGTGCGCAATTCATGGCTCATGGTGGCAAGAAAATTATTTTTAGCCAGGTTGGCCGCTTCGGCGGCCTCTTTAGCAATGCGCAACTGCTTTTCCACCTGCTTTCGTTCAGCTATTTCTTTTTCCAGTGTAATGTTTTTTTCCCGGGTTTCATCGATATACTCGTTACTGATAATGGCCATTGAGAACAGCGCACTCAATTGATTCAAAATATCTTTTTCTTCCCCGGACAGTTCCCGTTGGCAGTCGTCGTAAAGATTATAAGTACCGAACGCTTTGCCTTTACTAAAAAGCGGGACCCAGACAATGGTTTTGATATCGAACTGCATTAACAGGTCGCGCCAGGGTTTAAGTCGTAATTCCTCCATAATGTCTTGAACCACCACGATTTTCCCGGATTCGACGGCAATACCCGAAGGGCTTGAAAGCACCGGCGCTTCCGCTTTGTGTACCAGGGCCGGGTAGCTTTCTGGGAGATTAAAAGAAGAAAATAAGCTGCCCAGCCCTTTTTCGTCCACCAATATAATGGATCCGAAATGGTACCCCATGTTGCCGCAAATCGTTTTCAAAACCTCACGGCTGTACTCTTTGGGTTTCAAGCGAATATCGATATTGGCTATACCTTCGAAAATTTTTGCGCCTATTTTCATGGTACCGTATGGAAATATCTTTCCGGCGATGGATTCTCACAAACCCGGTTTTTTGTAGTCCGGGTTGACGGCGCAATAAACCTCGGGGTCGCCGGTAGTCCAGAAAGTGCAACTATTGCAGTGTTTACATTGATTAATTTCATCTTCACGCCCGGCCCGGGATTTTTTGACCAGGTAGGGATCAGCCATTTGTGCGCGGCCCAGGGCGCAAAGGTCCGCTTTTCCATCGGCCAGGACGGCGTCGGCCCCTTCGAGGCCGCGGGACAGAATAGAACCAACCGCACACACGGGAACAGCGGAAAATTGTTTGATCCGGCCGGCAATATATACATGGGGTGTAAGCCCCAGCGATTTGGGCGGTACGATGCGTTCCATGGATTCGTAGACGCCGGCGGAAACGTGGATCATATCGATCCCTGCTTTTTCAAACATGGGAACGATCTCTTTGAAATCCCCGGGTTTTAAGCCTCCTTCGACAAATTCATCGCCGCTGACCCTGACGCTGACGGCGATACGGTCTATTAGCCGTGCGCGGATGCCTTCGATAATTTCGACGATAAGGCGGGCGCGATTTTCGACGCTGCCGCCGTAGGCGTCGGTCCGTTTGTTGGAGTAAGGCGAAAGAAACTCATTTAACAGGTAGCCGTGACAAGCATGAACTTCCACCACATCGGCGCCGGCCTCGGCCGCCCTCCCGGCCGCGTCGATAAATGCATTGCGGATATATTCGATATCCTCCGCCGTCATTTCCCGCACCTGGTATTGCGGGTCATATTTCGACATCACCGGGCAGGGAATGGCGCTGGGCGCCATCAATACATCCCCGGACACAGAGGTGGAGGACTGGCGTCCATAATGAACCATCTGCAAACCCACGGCGGCCCCGCGTTCCTTGATGGCGGCAAAGAGTTTTTTCAAACCGGGGATATATTTATCCGCGTCGATGTGCATCACCCGGTTAAATGGAATCCCCCCGGGGGCGACGACGGCGCACCCCGTCATGATTAACCCGCAGCCCCCGTCGGCCAGGTCGGTAAAAAATTTCATTAATTTACCCGACACGGAACCGTCGGTTTCGGCATAGTTAAGCTGCCAGGTGGGGAATAAAATACGATTCGGCAGGGTGACCGGCCCCACTTTTAGTTCACGGAAAACATGCCCATAACTCTCACTTTTACTTTTTACTTTCACATCTTGATTCATATTAATTATTCTCCATTATGATTTTTTTTTAATTCTTATTATATAGGAAAATAATTTTTTTCACAAATTTTTTTTACTTTTCGTGTTTTTCGGCTTTAATCGTGTTTCGCGGGCGTTCTCTTCGCGTCCCTTCGCTGCCCATAAAAACAAACAGTGAATCGGGTTGCTTTTTTAATCGTAACATGGTACATTTATCTCTTAAAAGAATGACCCACAAAAAGTATAATTCCGTGGGTCAGCAAAGGAGTCGATTATGATAAAACTAACCGGCGATGAACTCATAAAGCTAATTGAATCCGTATTCCCCGCATTCCCGGGCGACAAAAAACTGGGTATCCTGGTAGATATTCCCCGGGTGAAAGAGAATGACAATCCCGACTGGCAGCAGCGGCGCGCCCTTGCCGAGGAATGGTTCCATACCCTGGGAAACAATGTCACTGTCATGGGCCTGGAAGCCGCCGCACTCATTGCTTACCCGGATGTGGCATCCAATAATGCGGATTTACCAGATCAGGCATTCTTCATAAAAAATAATCTCCCAACCACTGCCGACCAATTGCCTGAAACCGGGCAACCCGTACTGTTTGAAGAGGTATTTAAAGAATTTCAATTGTATCTAGCGCCCACGGAATATTCCACCACGGCGCCGTTGAAAAACGCGGCTAAAATATATGGTTTCCGCGCCGCCACCATGCCCGGTTTTACCCCCAAAATGATCCCGGCCCTGCGCATCGATTACAACGAAGTCAGCCGACGCGTGACTATCTTAAAAGAAAAACTTGATCCCGCCCTGTGGGCGGAAGTCATATTTACCGATACCAATAGCAACTCATATAAAATGTTTTTTGATCTGCGGTACAGGAAAGCCCATTTGAGCCCGGGCCGTTTCCCTGAAAAAAGCACGGCCGGGAATTTACCCAGCGGCGAAACTTATATTGTTCCTTACGAAGGAGAACTGGGTGAAAAGTCTCAGACCAGGGGCATATTACCCGTTCAAATAGGAAATGACATTGTACGGTTTATTATCGAGGAAAACAAGGCCGTGGGCATTGAAGGCAACGGTAAGACATCCGAAGCGGAAAAGG
>JAUPLE010000514.1 GCA_030837085.1 Acidobacteriota bacterium
CGTTGAAAGTGATTGACCTATTGATAAAAGAAGGTGTGGATGTGTCTTATTATGACCCCTATATCCCGGTGCTTCCTAAAACGCGAAAATATGAATTAAACCTGGAGTCGGTTGACATAGAAAATCTTGAAGACAACGAATATGACGCTGGTATTATTATCACCAACCATACCGATATCGATTACCCATACCTATTAAAGAAAACCAAGATCATGATCGATACCCGGAATGCGCTCAACCAGAAAGGGCTCAAGAGTGATAGAATATGGAAAGCCTGAAGATGACGCAAAACATCGCATTAATAGGGGCGGGGTATTGGGGAAAGAATCATTTAAAAAACCTGCACCGGCTCAATATATTACATTCGGTCCTGGAATTGACCGATGAGATCGTGCGGGAGCGGCGGAAAGAATTTCCCGGCGTCACCTTTTTAACAGGAGATGCCCATATCCTGGCTAACCCGGATATCCAGGGAGTTGTTATTGCCGCATCGGCGGCCAGGCACTTTGAATTGACCAAAAAGTATTTGCTAGCCGGGAAGGATGTATTAGTGGAAAAGCCCCTGGCGTTAACCACGGCGGAAGGCCAAGAACTGGTGGATATTGCCCGTGAGCAAAATCGTATCCTCATGGTGGGGCATATCCTACAGTATCATGCCGCGGTTATTAAACTGAAAGAACTCATTGATGCCGGTGAACTGGGAGTCATACGCTATATCTATTCCAACCGATTAAATATCGGGAAATTGAGAACAGAGGAGAATGTTTTGTGGAGTTTTGCTCCTCATGACATTTCATTGATATGCATGTTGATGAACGGAGAGGAGCCGGACCGGGTGGATGCCCATGGCGGCGCTTATGTCAAACCGGGCATTTATGATACCACCCTGACCACGCTGGAATTCAAAAATGGAGTTAAGGGCCATGTCTTTGTTAGTTGGCTCCATCCCTTTAAGGAACAAAAACTGGTGGTGGTGGGCAGCGAAAAAATGGCAGTTTTCGATGATGTAAGCGATAAGAAATTGTCGATCTATCCCCATAAGATCAATCTCGAGGGCGATATCCCGGTGGCCATGAAAGCGGAATCTTATCCTGTCGAGTTTGAGATGAAAGAGCCGCTGCGCGAAGAATTGCTGCATTTTCTCCACTGTATCGATACCCGGGAAACGCCTAAAACTGACGGTGTAGAAGGGCTGAATGTTTTAAAAATACTGGAAAGGGCTGAAATACAATTAAATAACAAACGATAGTTAAGTAAATGGAGAGACGGATGTCTGAGAAAAACTATTTTGTTCATGAAAGCAGTTATGTGGACGACAATGTTGAGATCGATGAGGGCACAAAAATCTGGCATTTCTCTCATATCCAGGGCGGTACACGGATCGGTAAGAAATGTTCACTTGGTCAGAATGTCAATGTTGCCAACAACGTAACCATTGGTAATAATGTAAAAATCCAGAACAATGTGTCCGTATATGAAGGAGTCGAACTGGAAGATTATGTTTTTTGCGGGCCTTCGATGGTATTCACCAACATCCTCAATCCCAGGAGTGAGTTTCCCCAGCGGGGCGCCGAGTATTATATCAAAACGTTGGTGAAAAAGAGCGCTTCCCTGGGCGCCAACAGTACCATTGTATGTGGTACGACCATTGGCAAATATGCTTTTGTCGGGGCTGGGGCAGTAGTGACCAAAGATGTACCGGATTATGGGTTGGTAATGGGAAACCCTGCCCGTTTAAAGGGTTGGTATTGCGCTTGCGGGACCAAATTGGGTTTAACCGTGGACCCTAAATCCGAAGAAACGGGCGCATGCCCGAAATGTCAACGTAAGTACATGAAAAAAGGATTACAAGTAGAGGAGTGCTCTTAAATTTAGTAAAAGCTTTTGGAAGTCCAGAAACATTTTCTCGAAAAGGTTTCTGGTCGCCGAAGGCAATTATTATTCCATAAGGAGGAATTAAGATATGCAGTTTATTGATTTACATGCGCAGCAAAAGCGAATAAGAGACAAAATTGAAATCAATATTAAGAAAGTGTTGGACCATGGTAAATATATCATGGGGCCGGAGATCAAGGAGTTGGAAGAGAAGTTGGCACAATATGTAGGGACCCGATACGCAGTTGGAGTAGCCAGCGGCACGGATGCGTTATTGATCCCCCTAATGGCAATGGGTATTGGACCGGGCGATGCTGTTTTTACCACGCCTTTCACATTTATTGCTACGGCAGAGGTGGTGCAGTTATTAGGGGCTGTGCCGGTTTTCGTGGATGTGCAGCCGGATACTTTTAATATCGACCCGGTGGAGTTGGAAAAGATCATTCGCAAAACCATTGAGCGCGGTGAACTCAAACCCCGCGGTGTTATCCCCGTAGACCTTTTCGGGCAAACGGCAGACTATGATGAGATAAATGCCATTGCCAAGAAGTACGGATTATTTGTATTGCAAGATGCCGCCCAGAGTTTCGGGGCCTCTTACAAAGGGAAAAAGGCCTGCGCCAATGCCGATGTGGGGGCCACCAGTTTTTTCCCGGCCAAACCTCTTGGGGCTTATGGGGACGGCGGCATGATTTTCACAAACGATGAAGAATTGCTTAATAAATGTATTTCCATCCGGGTTCATGGTTCAGGCGCCGATAAGTATAGTAATATAAGAATCGGCGTGAATGGCCGGTTGGATACTATCCAGGCCGCGATACTCTTGGCGAAGATGGATATCTTCGCCGAGGAGATCGAGCTGCGTCAAACCGTGGCGAAACGCTATGAACAGGGGCTAAAGCCGCCTGCCAAAGCTCCTTATGTGAGGGATTACAATATTTCCGCCTGGGCGCAGTATTCGATATTGCACCCGGAAAGGGATGCCGTGATTGACAGGTTGAGCAAGCAGGGAATACCCACAGCGATTTATTATCCCACGCCGCTGCATTTACAGGAAGCTTTTGTAAAATTGGGATATAAAAAAGGCGATTTCCCGGTTACTGAAGATGTAGCGGGAAAAGTATTCAGTGTGCCGATGCATCCCTATTTAGATGAGCAAGATCAGGACAAAATAATCGAGATAATCGGATCATAAGAACCTTATCAAAAGCTTTTGGAAGTCCAGAAACCTTTTCTCGAAAAGGTTTCTGGCTGCCGGAGGCAAAGGAGACACCATGAATAAGCACAATTCCCATGTACCGGTGCATAAAGCCATATTAGTAACAGGAGGGGCCGGGTTTATCGGTTCCCACTTATGTGAGAAGTTATTGGAGGCAGGCAATGAGGTCATTTGCGTGGACAATTTTTTCACCGGCACTAAGGAGAATATCCGTTATTTGCTGCATAATCCTCATTTCGAGTTGATCCGGCACGATATTGTTCATCCTTTATTGTTGGAAATCGATGAAATCTATAACCTGGCCTGTCCGGCTTCACCTATTCATTACCAGTACAATCCCGTTAAAACCATAAAGACCAATGTCATGGGTTCTATTCATATGTTGGGGTTGGCCAAGCGGGTGAAGGCGAAGATTCTGCAAGCTTCAACCAGTGAGATATACGGGAACCCGGAGGTTCATCCGCAACCTGAGAGTTATTGGGGCAATGTTAATCCCATTGGGATACGGTCTTGTTATGATGAAGGCAAGCGGTGTGCGGAGACGCTTTTTTTCGATTATCACCGGCAGAATAAAGTAAAAATCAAAGTTGTACGGATATTCAATACATATGGCCCGCGTATGCATCCCAATGATGGCCGGGTGGTGAGTAATTTCATTGTCCAGGCTTTAAAGGATAGGGATATCACTGTATATGGCGATGGGGGGCAGACGCGGTCTTTTTGTTATGTGGATGATATGGTGAACGGTCTTATGAAGATGATGGAGGCCCCGGATGATTTTATAGGGCCGGTGAATTTGGGGAATCCCGTGGAGTTTACGATTCTCCAGTTGGCGCAAAAGGTGATTGAGCTAACCAACTCGAAATCGAAGATCATCTATCATGCTTTGCCGGCGGATGACCCTGAGCGTCGTAAGCCGGATATCTCACTGGCGCAAAAGGAATTAGGTTGGAGTCCTACTACGCCGTTGGAAGAAGGATTAAAGAAAACCATCGAGTATTTTGATTCGGTCTTAAGAGCATGTTGAATTCATCATCAGATATTGTCTTCGACGACCAGAAACCTTTTCGAGAAAAGGTTTCTGGACTTCCCAAAGCTTTTGACTATCAATTGAGGAAGCAGTGAAAAGACCTATTTTAATCACTGGCGCTCATCGGTCCGGTTCGACGTGGGTCGGGCAGATGGTCGGGAAATCAGCGGAAGTCTGTTATATATTCGAGCCCTTTAACAAAGATTTCGGGCCTGGAGTTTGCCGGGCGGTTTTTGATGTCTGGTTCCCGTATGTGACCCGTGAAAATGAAGAACCGTATCGCCGGTGTATTTCGGAAATCCTCGAATACAAATTCCATTTTTTCAAGGAGCTATTGCTTATCAAGACAAAGTCCCAGGCGCGGCTGTGGTGGGAGAATTTTTACCGATTTCATAAGGCTGGGTTGAAGGGGCAGCGGATATTGTTTAAGGACCCCATTGCATTTTTTTCCGCGCCCTGGTTGGCCGAGGTTTTCGATTTCCAGGTGGTTGTATTGATCCGTCATCCGGCCGCCTTTGCCGGTTCCCTCAATCGGCTGCAATGGTATTTTCCTTTCAATGATTTTTTAAAGCAGCCGCTGCTGATGGCCGGGCCGCTGCATCGTTTCAAAGAGGAAATAGAAAAAGCAGCCCAGGAACCGCCGGATATTATCGAGCAGGCGGCGCTGTTGTGGAAGATTATTTATGCCCGGGCGCTGGATTACCGGCAAGAGTATCCGAGGTGGATTTACCTACGGCATGAAGATATCTCGTTTGACCCTGTCGGAGAGTTCAAATCGTTATATGAAGCCCTGGGATTAACATTTACCTCTGCCATTGAACAGCATATCCGGGAGTATTCCGCCGGTTCCAACCCCAAAGAAAGACCGGACGGGCAGGCCACTTTTTTAAAGAGAGACAGTAAAG
>JAUPLE010000515.1 GCA_030837085.1 Acidobacteriota bacterium
ATACATGAAAGTGCATCATAATCATAATCCTCAAAAGTTGCGCCGCCTACCCCTTCGACCGCTGAAATACCTCGCTTTACCAGGCGGTTCAACTGATCATAATTGTTGGTTACTACGATGCCGTTTCTCTGTTTTTCAATGGTAACGCGGTACTTCTTGCCGTCCACCAGTTTCTCAGTGTAGGTATACTCAAGATAGGACGCATCCGGGTAAGTGATCTTCTTGACACGCTTCTGATCTTCATATTCATAAGTGGTGACATTCCCTTTAACATCCTTAATGGTCTTTAACAGGTCGTTGGGATAATAAGTGTATTCGGTAACAATGGCGGTTCCGTTTTTGAAATGCTGTTTGGTCCAGGTTTTTCTTCCCGCGTCATCATATTTATGTGATACGGTATTGCCTTCGGCATCCTTTGTTCCTGTGAGGTTTCCTTTTTCATCATAGGTAAAGGTAGTATAAGCAGGCTCACCAGCTCCGACAATCTCTTTGATTTCTTCTACTTTATTAAAGGCATTATAGGTATACTCCGTGGTATGGGTTTGGGTGTTACCATTGGAGTCCTTTTCAGTCTCTACTTTTTTGGTCATATTGCCCCGGCCATCGAGATAGAAATAGTCTGTCTTATTGCCGGCCGGGTCTTGCTCGTAATAGACCTGGCCGAAATCATTTTTCTTTGTGATCCAGGCGCGGTTTAAGGAATCGGTTGATATAAAATTAGCCGCGAAGGTCCCGGCGGGACACCCTTATAATGCGAAGGAACGCGAAGAAAAAACAAAATAGTCGGACGGGTTGGACGAGTTGGACAGGTTGGACTGGTCGGACAAGGGGAAAACGGAAGAACTGTCATAGGTGTAGGTCACGGAATTCCCTTCCGGGTATGCGGCGGATAGGATCAGGCCGTGATTACTGCTGGCTTCAAACGGCAGTTTGATCCCGAATCTTTTGAATTGGTTTCTCGGCGATCGTTTAGAATCAGCGCAGAGAAATTTGCTAATCAACTAAGAGCCTTAGCATTGCTGATACTATCCAATAGTAGACTTTTTGGCTCGGGCAAGTACCGACGTAGCTAAGATCGAAGAACAAGAACGAAGACCAAACCAGCGGCTAAAAGCAGTTAAATGAAAAAAATTTCCTCCTTATCAACCTGTGCTTTAAAAGACTTTCATGAGTTTATTTTCTCAACTATCTCTTTTATAACTTTTTTATTGCCTGATATTAAGATGCCTTCTTCTGTGTTAATAGTGATAGTAATATCATGTATTCCCACCTGAAAAGCTTTTATATCTATTTGGAAAGGCCCATTTGCATCAAAAAAGATTCCTTTTTCAACTGCTGAGTATTCTTTTAAAACTTCACTTATTTTTTTCATTAAGTCATCATTTATTTCTTCTGATATTAAAATTTCTCCTTTTTTATTGAATGGCCACATCATTGCACTCCTGTAATTTTATTGATCTCTTGATTTGATTTTGAGATCTTTTCTAAAATATTTTTAATTGCCTCTATTGGTTTGTACCCTGTTTTTAAATATTGTTTCATTAAGTATTCAAATGATGGTCCGAAAATACTATCATAACCGGCAGGTTTTTGCCATGTAGATACATCTCCGACTTTAAGCCTTACTTTAGGGAACCAGTTTGGAGCAATATTTCTGTAATATACCTTTAGTCTTGACCAAAATGGCATTTGTTTCTTGAAATATTTTCCAATCTCAATCCGCCTTTTGTTTAAATATCTAGCAGATTTTTCTAATAAACTTTCATCTGAAAAATTTTTAAGGGCATAATCTGCAACATCTGACAACCCTTTTAAATTTTCATTATAGGCCAGCCGTATCTCCTTTAATTTAGCAGTATTAACAAGGATTTTCTCTACTTTATAGGCCTTATACATTTTATATCCCTTAGCAACAAATGGTACAGCAATCAATCCCTTCTGCCACCATTTCATCTCTTCCCCTGAAACAAGATCGTATCCAAAGGGAAGAGAAACGATGTCCTTAAAAACTCCTGCTGGAGAAAATTCGAACATATAATATGCTGCTGTTCCCATTACCTGTGCCCCTGGTTCAACATGTGTAGAGACACAGAGTGCAAGCTTATATCCAATTTCACTGTCTATATAACCATATTTTTCAAGTTTTCTCAGGGCAGTATCCGGGGAATCACCTGACTGCATAAATTGGATATAGGCGCTCTTTACGACTTCAGGCTCTACACCGGGTTTAACACCCTCTCCAAACGGGTCCACGAAATTCGCCGGGTTCATATTGAAGCCCTGGTACAGATTCATGGAATCTTCATACCCCATGGGGTCCGGCTGCAAGAACCGCCCTAACTCCGGATGGTAATACCGGGCACGGTAATAATAAAGTTCCACTTCCGGTTCGTAATCCCGGCCATGCATCAGGGAGTTGTTGCCAACAATACTGTGATTGCTTTCGGTCAATATCGAGTAACTAAACAGCATTTTACTCTCAACATTCAACTCAAAATCCAGGGAAAAAAGCTCGATTATTTTACCCGCATAGTCTTCGACATAAGTTACTTTCACGCTGTATTGCTTTGTATCGGATAACGGCTCATCCGGCGTAAATTTGACCTGGTTATCGCCAATGATACCGATAGTTCCGCTTATCACTGCGTTGTTGTAGGTCAACTCCACATTATTGGAAATAGATGATGGTTTGACATCCTCATTAAACTCGATCAATAGCTCATTTTCTTCATGCTTTACACTCTCAACCCGCGGCGCCCCCTGATCGTGGATAACCTCAACCGCTCCGCCATGGTATACGAAATCTTGTGAGAGAAGTAAGGTTGATTGATCAGCAAAACTTGTGCCTGAACTATCTTCTTTGGAATTTACTTTTATGTTGAGCGGTTCATTTTGGGGAAGCGGCCCTGAATCAGG
>JAUPLE010000055.1 GCA_030837085.1 Acidobacteriota bacterium
GACGCACAAAGATAGTCATGTTTTCACGCTCTTACCACGGCCACTCGGACGGCACCCTGGCGGTATCCTCCTCCAGGGACGGGAAACTGATCTCAGAACCGGTTTCCGCCGGCATCCCACGCAGTGCGGCGGAAGAAGTGTTGGTGTTGGATTATTTAGAACCCCGGTCCCTGGAGATAATCCAGGACCTGGGGCCCTACCTGGCGGCGGTACTGGTTGAACCGGTGCAAAGCCGCTATCCTGGTGTACAGCCCGGGGAATTTCTCAAACAACTGCGGGAAATCACCACACGTTCAGGAACAGTGTTGATTTTTGATGAGATGATTACCGGGTTTCGTCTTCACCTGGGGGGCGCGCAGGCGTATTTTAATATCCAGGCAGATATCTGCACCTACGGTAAGATCGTCGGCGGCGGATTGCCCATCGGCGTGATTGCCGGGAAAGCGGCTTACCTCGACCACATTGACGGCGGGGCCTGGAACTATGGGGATGATTCCTATCCCTGGGTAGAGCGGACATTTTTCGGCGGCACCTTTTGTCAGTACCATGAGGCCATGGCGGCGGCCCGGGCCGTGCTCAAATACCTGGAAGAACAAGGACCGGGGCTTCAAGAACAATTGAACCTGAGGACCGCGACATTTGCCGATACCCTCAATGCTTATTTCGAAACAAACGATATCGCCATGAGAGTGTCGTATTTCAGTTCCCTGTTCCGTTTCGATATCGCCGGTGGGCTGGATTTATTTTATTATCATTTATTGGAAAAAGGGGTCTATATCTGGGAATGGCGCAATTGTTTTCTTTCCACCGCTCATACGAAAGAGGACCTGGACCATATCACCAACGCAGTTAAGGAAACGATCGATGAGTTACAAAGAGGTGGTTCGCTTACATCTAAACGTGAGTCTCCGGCTAAAGTAGGCATACAAAATTATTTTCCCATGGCTTCGGCGCAAAAGCGGATGTTTGTGTTAAGTCAAACGGAAGAAGGCGACCGGGCCTATCATACGCCCTATGCGCTGCGGGTCGAAGGGGCGCTGGATATTGAAAAGGTTGAAACTGTTTTCAAAAAGTTAATTCAGCGGCATGAAGTTTTCCGGACTGGGCTTGAAATAATAGATGGCGAACCGGTGCAAAAAATTTATCCTTTCGGAGAAGTGAAATTTTCCGTTTTATATAAGGAATGCAGTGGGGGCGATATTGATATCGATGCGCTGATCGATGAGATATTACGGCCTTTTGATCTGTCCGAACCGCCGCTGTTAAGAGTTTCTATTACAGGGATTACGCCCGTTTCGTTCATTTTTATTATGAATTTTCATCACAGTATTATGGACGGCGCGTCACTGACAATGCTGGTGCAGGAGTTTATGCGGTTATACCGCGGAGAAGAACTCCCACCCTTAAATATCCAATATAAAGAATATGCTCAGTGGGAAAAGGAGTACCTGCAATCCCCGGATTTTCAAAGCCACGAGCAATACTGGCTCGGTCACCTTTCCGGCGAACTGCCGGCTTTGGAGTTGCCTACGGATTTCCCGCGGCCTGAGATGTTGGATTTTAAAGGCCAAACGTTAAAATTCAAAATCGAAAAAGAGAAAACAAGCCAAATAAAAGAATTGGCGAGAACGTCTCACGTCAGTTTAAATATGCTGCTGCTGACCATGTTGAATACGCTGCTTTTTAAGCTCACCGGCCAGGAGGACATCGCGGCGGCTATCCCGGCGTGGGTCAAAGGAACCGATGATTTCCACGATACCATCGGCATGTTTACCAATACCCTGGTATTACGCAATCAGCCCATGGGCGGTCAACCATTTGCCCGTTTCCTGGAAGAGGTAAAAAACTGCTGCTTGCAAGCGTATATGCGCGAGGAATATCCGTATGAAGTACTGGTAGAAAAATTGGGGAACCCAGCAGGCGCCGGTCACAATCCTCTTTTCGATGTGATATTCAGTTATGAAAATGGAAACGACCGGATGTTCAAATTACCGGGTTTAAGTTTTAC
The DNA here is from genome assembly GCA_030837085.1 of Acidobacteriota bacterium. Taxonomy (GTDB): domain Bacteria; phylum Acidobacteriota; class Aminicenantia; order UBA2199; family UBA2199; genus JAKAGC01. Next base: position 2,009 of record JAUPLE010000055.1, read on the forward strand.
AACCATTCACCTGGGACCTGGGGCGACGCCTTTTGATTTGTTTTGGTCCGTGATTGAAGAAGAAGGGTGTTTTAATGTAATGATCAGCTATCGCACCCGTCTCTTCAAAGCAGAAACAATCGAACGTTGGAAACGGTATTATGAAAAAATGGTAGACGAAATATTAATAGACCCGGAGCAATGTCTTTCCGGTCTGAATATTTTACCTGATGAGGAAAAGCAAGAAATTTTAGAGGTCTTCAACGAGACGGCCGCGGCTTTTCCCGGGGATAAGACCATTGCCCAATTGTACGAGGAACAAGTACAGCCGGCGCCGGACCGTATTGCGGTTGTAGGGGCAGGTTCTCAAACCTGCCCTATCACCCTGTCCTACAATGAATTGAACCAACGATCCGATCAATTGGCAGGGTTGTTAATTGAAAAAGGCGTCCTGGCGGATGATATTGTTGCCATTAAAATAGAACGATCTATTGAAATGATAATCGCCATTTTGGGTATATTAAAATCCGGGGCCGCGTATTTGCCTATTGATCCGGATTACCCACAGGAACGGATTAATTACATGATTAAGGACAGCAATCCAAAAATACTAATAATAAATAAATCCGAAATTCGAAACCCGAAATTCGAAACAAATCCAAATGACCAAAAAATAAATGACCAAAACAAAAACTTCGGAATTCCATTGGTTTTGAATTTTGAGAATTTGAATTTTGAATTTGTTTCGGATTTCGTGCTTCGTGCTTCGTATTTTAATTCATCAAATCTTGCTTATATCATCTACACCTCCGGCTCGACCGGGAAACCGAAAGGCACTCTTACGACCCATAGGAATGTTATCCGGGTGGTGAAGAACACGAATTATATTGAATTGACCGAACGTGATAGGGTAT
>JAUPLE010000516.1 GCA_030837085.1 Acidobacteriota bacterium
TCTTAACAACACCAGCCAGGTAATCGATGTTGCTCTTAAAATGAGGGTTTAATTTCTCAGCAGAACAGGCATGATCCCCGGAATGATACAGGACAAGACCATCCACTTTTACAAGAAATGCGGCCTCGGGTATATTGTCAAACGAATGATGGATGGCCGTAACTTCGACTCCCCCAATCTTTTGGGTTTGATGTTCCTGCGTTAAATAGATACACTTCTCCCGCTGTTCCGCCTGCCAGCCGAATACATAAATGATATCCGGGATCGCCTTCTGCCATTCGAAAATGACAGGGTCGAAGTGGTCTTCATGCGCATGAGAAATAAATACGATCACTTTTTGATCCCGGATTTCGGCAGGGTTGATATAACCCTTTTCCAACGTAGCCTCCTCCGGCTTTTTATGGGAAATTCCTTCCGGCCAATAATCGAAAATCAAGAAATAGCTCGGCGTTTTAATCGCCCAACCTGCATGCCCCAGGTATCGGACGTTGGTTTCTCCATAAACTGGGGGAACTGGGACAGTGCCGGGATATTGGAAAGTCGGGATGATTAAGAAAAATGCCAGGTATATTGCTAGAAATCGTTTAATTTCCCTGGTTTTGAGAATATTCATTTTATGGCTCCTTTTTTATGAACTCCTTTGGGCTTCTATTTTACAATGAATTCATTATAAATACAATTTCAACAGGTAAGAGCAGATTTTATATTTTGGGCAGGTTTGGAACCTGCCCCTACGTTCCGATTACTATCCCAAATGTCCTCTTTTCATTGCGAAATGGCTCAATATGTCCATATAATAGGACATTTTTGGCAAAAAAAACCGGCAAACGAATTGCTTAATGATTCCCCCAGAAGCAAAAAATCACCGAAACATGCGGCATGAAAAAATTTATATTGTATTTTTTTTCCTTTTGTATTATGATCTAACTTCAGGAGGTCCAATTGAGACAAATAGCGTGCATATTAACAATAATAGTTCTTCTCAGCTTCTGTTCCACCAAAAACACCAAAGCGGAACTTGATTTTGCCAATTCCCTGGCAAAACAAGGGCTGTGGAAAGAAGCCTACATAAGATGGCAAAGAGTAGTAGCCAACGGCAAAGACAACGCCAGCTTGCACAACAACATGGCCATTGCCCTGGAATCCATGGGGAAAACCGAAGAGGCGGAAAAAGAATACCTAAAAGCCCTGGAAATGGACCCTAAAAATCCAAAGATCAAAGCCAACTACGAAAGCCTTAAAACTTCTTTGGGTAAGGGCAATAAAGCCGATCAAAAAGTTGAAACAGAAAAAAAAGATGAAAAAGGTGAAAAATGAAAACCGGGTATATCTTAACTAGTATATTAACGGCAATGTTAGTGATGACATTGCTGACCCTGACCTCATGCTCCACCAACTTTTCGGAGGTCAAATTAGAGATCAACGAGACGAAATCGATTGATTTCAACAAGTACGATAAAATCGTGTATGCCGATTTAATCCTCGAATCCACTCCCGAAGACTTTAATCCTACTAAAGAACTGGCTGACTTTTTCGTTGAAGACCTTTCCAAAGTCCTGGGGAAAAAAATCGAAGCCCTTAACGTTGCCGAGATCGATAAGGATACTCAACCAGGTACGGAAGATACGGCGCGATTGGAAAAAATAAAAGATCGTCTGAAGGAAACCCCCAACTGTCTTTTGATAACCGGGAAACTCACCTTCGACATCAAAACCAGGACCAAAGTAGACGAAGTAAAGGGTGAATCCGGCAAAAAGGAAAAAACCTTTGTCAAGGTCCAACATTGGGGCTTGAACATGAAAGTCCAACTCTTCGAAATGACACCGGGAAAGGAGGTTTTTAATCGAAGTTATTCGGAAAAAACCGCCAGCGCGGACGTCACAAACCCGAAATATAATTTCGATGATCTCTTTTACAAGATCAACAACAATTTTACCAAAGACCTTACCAGCAAAAAAAGTACCCAGAGAAGGTATCTTTTAACAGATTAAAACGATTAGGACAGTACAATGAAAACAAAAAAAATATCATCTTCATATTTACCGTATGGTTGCTGTTTAGTACAGCGGCGTTTGCCCAGTATTCCTTTTATTATGGAAAGAATAAGGTCCTGGGCGGCCAATTCCACTGGCAGTATATCGAGACCCCCCATTTTAACATTCACTATTACACCACCAACAAGGACCTGGTCAAAAAAATCGCCAATGCCGCTGAATTCTCCTATAATAACATCTCGAATTTCTTGAATGTAAAAATAGGAAAAAGAATTCCTTTGATCTTTTACTCCACTCATATCGATTTCGAGTTAACCAATATCGCCGATTACATACCGCCAGGGGTAATCGCTTTCGCGGAATCCACATCTTACCGTGTGGTGGTCCAGGGAGACGCTTCCTTCACAGAATTATCACGAGTTATTACCCATGAATTAGCCCACATTTTTGAATATGAAATCATTGGGCCTACAGTATGGTTCAACTCACCCCCGGATTGGGTAATGGAAGGGTTCTCTGATTTTATCACCCGAAAATGGGACGATTTCAGTCTCCTGGTGGTGCGGGACGCTGTCCTGAATGAACAGATTCCCCAACTCCAGAAATACGGCGATATCGTTACCGAGTACGGCAACAACAGGACCGCTTACGATTTCGGCCACATGATCTATGAATTCCTGGAAAAGCAATTCGGCAACCGCGGCGTGAAAAAATTCCTGTACTCTCTCAGGAAAGGTGCGCTATTCAGGGGCCAAAGGGATGTTTTTAAGGTCTTTGATTATACCCCGAAATTATTCAACTATGAATTCGGGAAATACGCCAGGAGTCGCTTCAAAGAGTTCTTGACCAAGGAAAACCCAGCGGATTACAGCTACATGATCGGCCCTGATTTTCCCTTTATCTATTCGTTCTCCCATGATGTATCTCCTTCCGGTGAAATGTTGGCGGTCTTGACCGTGAACCAGAGAAACGGGAAACTGGACCTGGTATTGATCTCTATGAAAGACGGCAAGGTGATTCGCAACATTACCCCCGGTTTTACCAGTAAATATGATTATATTGATTTAAAATTTAATCCTTCCGACGGTAATTCCTTTACCTGGAACAAAGATAGTAACCTCATCGCGTTTTTTGCCCGCCAGGAATGGACCAATTACCTTGTACTGGTAAACATATTGAGCAGGGATGTCGTCAAAAAATTTAAGATAAAAGATATCCAGGGTCCTTCTTCTCCCAGGTTTCACCCGGAGAAGAATGCGATCTATTTTACCGGGCAGGAAGCGACCAAATCCTACATCTACTCACTAGACCTGGAGACTGGAAAAACCACGAAACTTACCGACGGCCGCCTTTTTATCAAAGGATTAGACATCTCGCCGGACGGGAAAAAGATCGCGTTTTCGGCCGCGCAAAAGGATTTCCAGAAACTTTTCCTGGCCCCCATAGAGAATCCCAACCTGGCTAAAATATTAACCAGCGGTGATTACGATGACATTACCCCTGAATTTTCTCTTGATTCCAAGCGGATATACTACAGTTCCAATGAGTTAGGTTCTTACAATATCAATGCCATTGATCTTGAAGCTAAAACGCTCTCCCGTTACACCGATGTCCGCACCGGTAATTTTTTCCCGGTGGAGATACCGGAAGAAAAAAATCAGTTGGTGATTTCCACTTTTTATAGGAACAGTTTTTCACTTTACAAGAAAGATATCTCCACCCCCATGGAAACGCGTTCTATCGAAATTGAAGGGGTAGATGAGTTCCTGGCCGGGATTAAACCGGAACCACCCCAGGAGGAAGTCAAAATCGTTGATAAGGGAAGCTACAAACCTCTTAAGAAGTTTTATCTCCAGTCTTTGCCGCCTATCGGTGTCAGTATCGGCACAGACGGTCGCTTTTTCGGTTACAGTTATGTCAATCTATCGGATTTAATGGGCGACCACATCTTTTCCTTCCTGTTATATTCATATTACGGTTACCGTTCTTACCAGGTGGCCTATCTCAACCAGAAGAACCGGCTGCAATTTTATGGCCGGTTGTTTATGTTTAAAGACCCATATTATCCCTCCTATTACTCCTACGATTATATAACCATCAGCAGCGTTTATGGCGGCGAATTCGGGTTCTACTATCCTTTTAACCGCTCCTACAGGTTAGAAGCAACCACTTCCTTGTATCACAACGATCAAGACTATGATGATATTTTCTACGGCGAAGATCTGCCCTACGGGCAATTCTTTGACGGCATGGCCTCGTCGCTGCGGTTGTCATTGGTGGGTGAAACCACCATGTTTAGTTATTATGGGCCCAACATGGGGCACACATTTAAAGTGAGTTTTGAAAAATACTTTAAATTAGGCAGTAAATTCATGGATACGTATTCCGTGCAGGCTGATTTTCGCAAATACGTGCGGCTTGACAGCAATACCCTGTTGGCGTTTCGGTTGTCCGGTTTTACCTCGGGTGGGAAAAATCCGCTGCTTTACTGGACGGGAGGGGATAATACTTTCCGTTCCGCCGGGTACAGGCAGTTGGTAGGGAATAACTACTTTTTATTTAATGCTGAATTCCGGTTCCCGATTGTGCACATTGCCTTGACTCCCATTGGTTTGATGGGTCCTATCCGTGGAGTTTTCTTTTTCGACATGGGTGGCATCTGGTATAAAGGGCAGACATTCCGCATGTTCGAGGGCGGAGGTAGCCTTAAATTAAGAGACGGGTTGGCCTCTTACGGATTCGGCCTCGAATTTTCCTTGTTCGGGTACCCGATGCATTTCGATTGGGTATGGAGGACCGATCTTACCAAGAAAAGGTACAGTGGTATGAATTTCTGGATTGGGTACGATTTTTAGTCGATAGATCATACCGGTTTAGTCTGTGTTTGTCCGTGTTGCAGATTTGTCCGCGGCTAAATTGCATGGCCGGCGAAGCGAGTCTTTTTCCGTAACGTTAAAGAGATAACGTTGTCCGTTGCGGTCGGATTTAGCAGAAAGCGACGGGTTTTGGAGAAAATCACAGGATGTCTATCAGACCGGCGTGCTCTTTACGCGTCGATGCGTGCTTCTTTGCGATTCCCCCGTGTCTTTTAGCGATTTCTCCGCGCCACCTTGCGATTCTCCCGCGCTCTTTCGCCATTCGCGAGAGCTCTTTTGCGATTCGTACGAGATGTTTAGCCATTTGCCCGCGCTCTTTTGCCATTTGCGCTAGCCCTTTTGCGATTCTTCCGCGCTCTTTCGCCATTTGCGCGAGCTCTTTCGCGATTCGTACGAGCCATTCAGCCATTCATCCGCGCCCTTTAGCGATTCCACCGCGCCCTATTACGATTTATACGCGCTCCTTAGCGATTAGCACGTGCCGGTTTGCTATCCATTCCTTGTCCGGGGCCTAATATAACCGCTCTTCCGGGAAAAGTTCTTGCTGTTAAGGGAAAGATGATTGGTCCGCTGCCAAAAGTCCTGGGCGCGGAAAAGAAATAAGCGGTGTTTTGTGAAAAATTCGCGGCGCGATGACAAACGCGGGCGTTTTTTAGCAAATATTATTGGCGCGGAAGCGATAATCTCCGCCGCTATGGAAAATTGATTGCATTTTCAATCGAGTTATGGTATTAATGAAACGGACTTTAATATTAAGCGATGTTGAATGGATTGGACGTGCAAGTATGAGAGATGTCCTTAAGA
>JAUPLE010000517.1 GCA_030837085.1 Acidobacteriota bacterium
GAAATCGTTTACTGAAAAGTTGTTGGAATTTGCCGGGACAATAGAAGGATATTTCGATTACCTGGGGAAAAATCCCCGTGAATGGGGGAAAAAACTCCGTTCCGAACAAGATGAAGATATGTTCTTTAATGGCGATGATCACCCCGTGGTGTGCGAAAGTTGGTATGGGGCTCGTGCGTATTGTCTCTGGCTGTCCTGTTTGCAGGGGAAAGAGGGCCTATACCGCTTGCCCACGGAAATGGAATGGGAATGGGCGGCGGCCGGCAGGGAACCGGACGGTTCGCTCCGGAATTATCCATGGCCCGCGAATAGAGGTGAACCCACCCCGGAACTTGCCAATTATGAGTATAATGTCGGCGCCACCACGCCGGTGGGCCGTTACCCGGAAGGGGCCACACCCGAAGGGCTCATGGACATGGCCGGCAATGCCTGGGAGTGGATGGATAATTTGTATGATAAAGATAATAAGCGCCGTGCCATGCGCGGTGGCTCTTGGAACTATCGATCCGACTATCTGCGTTGTGCAGCACCCGGCAACGGTACTCCCCGGCTCAACTTTTCCCATGTTGGGTTTCGTGTCGTGTGTGAGTTCGCTCCCGGTGAGAAGAAGAGAGGAAGTGAGTAAGTGAGGAAGTGAGGAAGAGCGGAAAAAACAAGGAAAAGTAAAATAGAATGGTGAAAGGTGAGTGGTGAGTTGAAATGAATGATAAATTGTAAAAAAATTTCAGAAGTTTTTAGGTTGACATATAGCGATAAATGATTTACTATTATCCGGGACTGAGGTACTGTATATGATTATCGAAGGATTCATCTGGCTTCCCGAAATAGTCGATAAACTTGAAAATAAACATAGTGTATCGATATTTGAAGTCGAAAGCGTGATTGAAAGAAAAGCGCTCTTCCGCAAGATTGAGAATGGCCGTATCAGAGGCGAAAACATCTATCGAGCATTAGGACAAACCCTGTCAGGGAGATATCTTGCTGTGTTTTTTATCTATAAAATGACACGTGAAGCCTTGGTGATCTCAGCCCGCGATATGTCGGAACAAGAGAGGAAATTCTATGCAAAAAGAAAAAAATAAAAAAACAAAAAAACGTGACCCGCTGCCCGAAGCGTTTGCTTCGATTTCCGAGGCAGCAGCTTTCTGGGATACCCACGATTCCTCGGACTATGAAGATATGATGGAAGATGTGGATTTCGAAGTAAAATTAGGGCGCCGGGTTTTTTTAGTGCCCGTGCCTGAAACTTTGTTCGGCGTTATTCGGAAAAAAGCCAGGGCCCAAGGATTATCAACCGAAACAATGGTGAATTTGTTGCTCCAGGAGCAGGCGCGATAATAATGGGGAAATTATATGACGTTAAAAAAATTGAATTTTCAAAACATGAAATGATATTAAAGGTAAATGACTTCGAATTCACCTTCCTTTTGGCAGACATTTCCAGGAGACTCTTAAACGCCTCCCCATTAGAAAGAAATACATTCGAGATATCACCATCGGGGTATGGAATCCATTGGCTTGTAATCGATGAGGATTTATCCATCCCCGGATTGTTAAAACTGGCCACTGCTCACCCTTCCTTCGAACAAAGAAAAAGCGCTTGATTTCCGGGACAGGCCAATTTATCCTTTGTACCGCACGGCTTAGGCAGCACTTCGATTTAAAACAGCCTTAGCGCCGCGCGGCTTTGACACTGTTTGAACTTAAAACAGTCATTCCGCCGCGCGGCGGAACCATTTTTCAAACCCAAAACGTCTTACCGCCGCGCGGCGCTAACATACTTCCGAATCCAAAGTGTCTCTCCGCCGCACGGCGCTAACACTTTTCAAACTCAAAACGTCTCTCCGCCGCACGGCGGAAACACGATCCGGAACCCAAAAGGTCTCTCCGCCGCGCGGCGGTAACACTCTTTTGAAATCAAAATATACCTGATAAATACATCGAAAACCTCAAATAATCCCAAAATGATCAATGAAGTAAATAGCGATCTTACAAAAATTTTTTTTTTTAAATTATTTTGAAACAAATTATATATGTTTATCGTACAATAGACCTTAAGTCATCATATACATACTTAGGGAGGTAAGTAAGATGATAGATGAAAAAAAAGTAAACGCGGTGGAAAACACCGGCGACAATGCAACCGGGGATGAAAATGAAACCCCGGACGACGAAAAGAAACGAAAATCGGTCAAGACGTTCGATCTAAAATTGAACACCATGAAAAGCTCATTGCACATCTCCGTGAATGAACCGGAATTCCGGCAATTCATGGAGTTTTACGGGTATGACAGCGCCCGTATCCAGGTGGGATTGGGCAAAATCGACGCCACCTGGCTGGCAAGCAAAAAACAAGCGGAAGAGAAGGCCAGGCAACACCAGGCCACCCTTGAGGCGGATAAAAAAAGAGAAAAAGCCGATGCCACGTATATGCGCTGCATCGCTTCCGCCCGGCTGGCCTTCAAAGACGATTCAAAGGCCTTTGAACTGCTGAAGCTTAACGGGGACCGCCAGAGGACCTTCATGGGCTGGGCCGGCCAGGCAACCCGTTTTTACGAAAATGCCCTGGACTCCCAGGAATACCTGGCGGAACTTGCCAAATACAATGTGCCCCGCGAACTCCTGGAAACAGGAAATCAAGAGGTGCTGGAGGCAATGGCCGCCGACGAATCCAAGATTAGCGCCAAAGGCGACGCCGAACATGCGACCCAGTTGAAAAACGAAGCATATGACGATCTCATGGCGTGGATGAAAGATTTTTATAATATCGTGGAAATGGCTTATAAGAAAAATCCGCAGCTTAAAGAGAAAGTACGGATTGTGGTGCCTTATAATAGCTGAAAGGAATAATGCATCCATTGATCAAATAAGCGATTCCATTCTAAAATTACCGTTTATAGGGGCGCGGTTCCCGCGCCCCTTTTTTTTCAATAATCCACGGAATCAATGAAATCCATGGACCCTTTATAAACCTTCCTGCTTGATACGTCCAATCCCGATGGTGAAACTGGTTACTTTCTTTTCTCCAGTACCGTGATACTGAAGTTTACATGAGGCCCCAACCGGCGTCCGCGTATCAAATATAATTAAATACCCTGCTTCGGCGTTTTCCGAGGCCAAATACTTCCCGGCTACCTGGTCGATTCCCTCAATCCACTTCACCGTAATATATCAACTCAGGTCCACAAAAAATTAATACCAACTTTACCAACGTTGTCTTCTCTATATTTTTCTTGAATTTTTCGTCGAGACTATAGTTTTTCAACTGCGCCTCTGCCCTTGCTTTTAATTCCAGGAACCCCGCATCCCCCAAACCGGGACGTTTGCGTTTTTTATCTGCTTTTATGTACTTTATTTCCAACAGGTATGAATAAGATATTCCTTCATTTCCGGCTAATAATGGTTCCATTACGATATCGGCATACCCTTTGTTCAATTCCTTTTCCGCATGAACGATATACAGGTTACTTAAACCCAGGTAAACATTCAAAAAAGCCTGGATGGATTTCTCCCCGGTGATTAAATCACGTAAACTCATACTCTCCCGCATGCGACCGGTGATATAATCGATAAAAGGTTTCCATTCCCCTTTCGAGGCCATTCCTTTTATCAAACGGCCGTAAGCGTATAAATCGACGGCAAATACATCCGTTTCATCATATCCCTCTTTGATATAGTCATAATATAGGCGGCGAATGGTTTCATTAGGGATTGTCAATACCAACTCGCCCGAACCGGGACTCTTTATCGTCAACAAACCGAAATAAAATAATAAGGAAATAAAATTCTTCGCATCGGTTAATTTCTCCAAAGGAAAAGCCTCTATAAGATCGGACGGAATCTCTCCTTTTTCGATGATCTCCTTTAAGCGGTTAAAATTACCATTGATGGATTTTCTTTTTCTTTTGCCCTGGTCCACGATAATGAGGTGCTTTAATTTACCATAATCGATCCTCACATTGCGGTCGATTAAATTCCCGGGGATTTTTTCGCGTGTTAAATAGTTGTCCATAAAATACAATACCATATCCGGGTTGAATATTTTTACATCATCCTCCTCGGAAAAAAGGTAATTGCCGTACCATTCGATCATGATCTCCAGGAGGTCGCCGGATGGCTGGCTCACTAATCCTACCTCCTTGTAATACTCGATCATCCGGGCTACATCATTTTCCGTAAAACCCAACATGCGATTGAAACGTGGTTCCAGGGATACGTTTTTCCCGATATTATACCCACTGGTGACATCGTCCAGGGTTATGGGAGAAACCCCGGTTAAGAATAACCGCGTGAAGGGCGCCCCCATTCCATCGGTGCCGCCTTTTAATACATTAAAAAAAGCCTTGAAAAACCCCTCGCCGTGGGTTAGTTTTCGGTAGGCGTCCTCACCTGCCGTGGAAAGGATGGTGTTGGCAAAGTTATCATACTCATCGATAACGACATACAATTTTTGCCCGGAATCCCTGCATAAACTGATCAGGGTTGACAGGATATCGGACGCGGACAGGCTTTCCTCCATGGTTTTGATGAAGGATTCCCTGTCGGCTAACAGGTAATCGGTGTATTTCCGGGTGAAAGATAGTGCAGTTCTTTTTATATGGTTTAAAAAAGAGGTTTCCACTTTATCCATGACGGGATCGACCATTGAGAAATTGAATTTTAATACCAGGTAAGCGCCCCTTTCTTTGGTGGGTTGACGGTAAATGGCCGTCTCCTTGAAGAGTTCCTCGAACCGCTCTTTATAAAAGACATCATAATAAGCTTCCATCACGGAAAGAAACAATGATTTTCCAAAACGCCGGGGCCGGATAAAGAATAAATAATCCCCGGCGTTTTCGAAAGTTGACAGGTACATGGTCTTGTCTACATAGTAACAATTTCTTTCAACAAGACGTTCATAGTTTGCCAGTCCGTAAGGTATTGTTTTTATGCCGTTTTCGCTCATTGCTTCTAAATTATATATTAATTATTTCCTTTTTTCAATACCCCGCGGCGCACGAACGCACGGCCCCCCTTGTAAATAATCCCATTTGAGGTATAATAGAATTTCATAGGAACCTGGAATGGACAGCGATTTTAAAAATTCACTCTTCGGCATTTTCAGCAATGACCTGGGCCGCTCTACCCTTAAAAAAAAAAGCGTAGACTTTGCCAGGGCCATTGCCAACGGCGCCCTGGGCGTCACCGGCGAATACTCCTACTTCTTTATCTTCAAAGACCTCTTTGAAAAACAACCCACCTACGGCGGCATTTATTTCCTCTATAACCCTTTTAACCTTTCAACCCCCGTGCAAATGGGTTTCAAAGGTCCGGACCCGCTGCGCGAATTATGGAACTTCTACCTGGGAACAGCCGCTTTTTTTATCAAAAATAACTACCAGGATACTATGATTCTTTCAGAACCGTTCATGGAACTCCACCGGGAACTGCAAGAAATCGCGGACAAACACAACCAGGCCGTCAACGAAAAAAAAGAAAAATTCCAACATGTTGATTTCAACGCACTGGCCAGGGAATTCCAGGTTATGGAGCTAAATCTCAATATCCCAGTGGATAAAACCGGGGATGCTACTCTCCCCAGGAAATTGAAAGATTTGCTGCCTGATAAAAAAGAGAAGTCCCAAGATACCGCACAAACCCAGGCCCGGCTGGGCCTCAGCTTGATATTAGCCAGGGAACTGGGGCGAAAATCCCGCTTCCAACCTGTAATTATTCCTTATAAAAAAGGCGGCGACGTGGGCGCCTTAAGACCCGCGATCTTATCTCAGATGGACCATTACGAATTCGATGAAGCCCCTGGTATTCTCAACGATTTTATCACCCAATTGCATGACCTGAGCCTGAAAAAAGAAAAAGACCCGGTTAAAATCGATATGATCAGCAAAGTTTATTTCGAATCTTTATCAAATCTCATGCTGGAATTACCTGACGATGTGACCTTTTGCCAGATCGATAAAGCCGACGCCCCGTTTTTTCCTTTGAAAAAAATGAAAGTCAAAAAAATAGACCTCTATTTTGCACCCATCAGGGATTATAACCTCATGCAATTCTTCCTGGTATTGACCGGCGCCGACGGCCGCGTGAAAGACGTCGGTAAGGATTTTGATATTATCATTGCCGGTAAAAACAAGGTATATTTATTTTTTCCCGATGGGCAGGACCAATACTGTTTTGCCGTTCCCAGGGAACCGGTTAAATATGACTGCTGCTTCCGGGTCATGGAGGAGATAAAGAAATTCATGGGGCAAGATTTCTATCGACTGCTGGAGGCGCTGCAGGGATTGGCGTCCGATGCATTGGAGATTCACCCGGAACCGCTTAAACAGCAAATGCTAAAGTTCTTTCCCACGCCGGTTTTAAAAATATTCGAAGGCTCTACTTACCTGGAACAACCCGGCCGGATCGAAGTGGAATTCGATTACGATTCCCGTTTCCACCGGTTTTTAGCGGAAAATCCCGGACTGCCCCTGGTAAATTATGAGAAAGACCATGAATTCGAAACTCTTTGCTTCTATTTATTAAAAACCGATCCCCTGCTGCGCATGGAAGTCAAAAATGATTTCATGCATGGAAGGAAAATTTTTTTTAACTTTAAGGACGGGGATGATTTTAAGTGGCTCATGGAAAACAGCCCCTCATACATGGCTAAGGGATTTCGCATCTACAGCGCCCGGCAGAAACAATATATCGGCAAAACCGGCAGCAAGCTGCGGCTTAATATAACTCCCGGTATGCGCTGGCTGGAGTTCAAACCCTTACTGGAAAACGCGGCCACGGGCGAAGCCTTTGAAATCGATTACGTCGATTACAGTGGTAATACGGTTACGGATAAGAACGGCGTCCTGCATTTGATCGACAAAGAGGATATCGATAAATTATCCTGCCTGGCCCGCCTGGCCGAGCGACAGGGTGGCTTTTACCGCGTGCCTTCGGAGAATTATTTCTTGATTAATGTGCTCTATGACCAGCGCATGGAAAACATCCCGGCATTAAAAGAGAAACTCCTGTATGCAAAACGCCTGGAGGGCTTTAAACAGATTCCCCTTTATGAACCGGCCAAAGATTTCCATGGAAAATTGAGGAACTACCAGGAAGCAGGTTACCGATGGCTGCGGTTTCTCCATGAATATCGTTTCTCCGGATGCCTGGCCGACGATATGGGCTTGGGCAAGACCGTGCAGACCCTGGCCTTGTTGCAATCGCTGAAGGAACAAAACCTATTGAGTACGTCGCTGCTGGTGGTTCCCGTGTCCGCGGTCTCCAATTGGGAGGCGGAAATAGCCCGGTTTACGCCGGGTTTAACCTTTCACCGTCATTTAGGGGCGGGGAGGGACAGGGAAATCGATGCCTGGACAAACCATGACCTGGTGATTACCAGTTACGCCACCCTGAGAAACGATGTGGAGACTTTTAGTAAATTCAATTTCGATTATATCGTATTGGATGAATCGCAGAATATTAAAAATTTATCCTCGCAGGTAACCAAAGCAGTGAAATTACTAACAGGCGAACACCGTCTGGCGTTGAGTGGTACACCTATTGAAAATACCACCATGGAGTTGTGGTCTTTGTTTGATTTTTTGATGCCCGGGTTTTTGGGAACGCCCGATTGGTTTCGTACCGAATGGGCGCTCCGGGTAGAAAAGTACAAGGATGAGCAAAAGACGGAAGTACTGAAGAAAATGATTTACCCCTTTATATTGCGCCGTAAAAAGGAAGAAGTGGAAAAAGACCTACCGGAAAAAGTCGAGATGGTGGAAATGCTCGGCATGGAAGAGGAACAGTTGAAGTTGTATGTCAATACGGCGCAGTATTACAGCGAGCGGGTGTTGAAGGCCATCGATGAAAAAGGTGTGGAAGGTTCC
>JAUPLE010000056.1 GCA_030837085.1 Acidobacteriota bacterium
AGGCTGCCAGGAGCGCCAACAGCAAACGGCAGCGGGAAGAAAAGAAATCCCCGGTTCGCACCGAATTCCAACGTGACCGCGACCGCATCCTGCACTGTAAATCATTCCGCCGTTTGAAACATAAAACCCAGGTTTTTATTTCCCCCGGCGGCGATCATTTCAGAACTCGATTGACCCACACGCTGGAAGTCAGCCAGATCGCCCGGACCATTGCCAAAGCCTTGAACCTGAACGAAGACCTTACCGAAGCCATTGCCATGGGCCATGACCTGGGACATACACCTTTCGGCCATACCGGCGAAAAAATTTTAGACGAATTAAATTTGGGTTTTAGACACTATGAACAAAGCCTGCGGGTGGTGGATAAACTGGAATACGACGGCAAAGGGCTTAATCTTACCAATGAGGTGAGAAACGGTATCTTAACCCATTCCAAAGGCCAGGGGCCGATTATCCCTGTAGATAAAACAAGACTGCCACTCACATTGGAAGGACAAATCGTGCGCCTCTCGGATATTATCGCGTACGTCAATCATGACCTGGATGACGCCCTACGGGCGGGATTAATTACGGATGAGGATATTTCCGATTCCACTAAGAAAACGTTCGGCAAAACCTTTGCTAAACGGATCGATACCATTGTCCTGGATGTGATTGAGCAAAGTTTGAAAATTGACCTGGAATACATTTCGATTTCCGACACAATTTATGAAGAATTGTCCAGTTTGAGGGCTTTTTTGTTTGAACGGGTATATTTTGTCAAAGAGACCGAGGAAGAGATTGAGAAGATAAGGCGGATTTTAACTGTTATTTATCAGGGTGTGATAAAGAATCCTGGAAAATATATCAATCCGTACCCTGAGGAAGATACGGTGGAGCGTCGTATTATTGATTTCATCGCCGGCATGACCGACCGTTACGCCCTGAATCTTTTCCAACAATTTTGTTTACCAAATTATATTGTCTAACTCTCTGCTTTCTCTTCTGTTCCCGTTGTCTCTATTGCTTCTGTGTTCTCTTTCGGCGGCTCAACCTGGATATTGAACTCCCGTAATATTTCTTCAAACTTCTCTTTGGAGACTTTCTCCTGCAACCTGACCATGTTCTTACGAGCTAACTGCGCACCGGGCGCATTGACATTGACCCTGGAAAACAAAACAAATGCCTTTGTAGAAGAACGCAGCGCCTCCTCATACTCACCCCGATCGAATCGCAGCATCCCCAACTGCCCATACCCCAACGCCATCCCAGCCATATCGGCATTCTTCTCCCGGATTTCCAATGATTTCTTGTAATGCTCCAATGCCTCATCCGATTTTCCCCGGTCCTGGTAAATCCGCCCCAACTGGTGCAGCACCGACGAAAGACCTTTCTGATCTTCCAGTTTTTCAAAAATCTCCCGGGCTCTTTTGAATTGCTCCAGGGCCTCGTCAACCTGACCCTTCCGCTGATAAATCATACCGATCTGCCCCAGGCTGTAACCCGCTTGTTTAAGATCATTGCTCTTCTCACTCAATACCAAAGACTGTTGATAATAACTTAATGCGGTATCCAACTGGTTTTTTAAAAAATGTATATTTCCAATATGATGCAAACCAATGGCAATCTCTTTCTCATCGCCCACTTTCTCTTTTACTTCCTGGGACTTTTGATAATACGCCAGCGCCTCATCGAGCTTCCCTTGCTCTTCATTTACCTGGGCTAATTGGTGCAAACTCAGCGCTTCCTGTCTCCGATCATTAACCCTCTGCGCATGGACCAATGCTTTTTGATAGTGCGCCGCTGCCTCTTCGTACTTGCCCCGTTTTTGATGTATCTTTCCCATCTCCAGCAAAGTGCGAGCGGCGGCGGAACTGTCGGCCGCTTCTTCATATATCTCCCGCGCCTTATCGTACCGCTGCAGGGATTCATCGTATTTCCGTTTATTATCATAAGCCATCCCCATTTGTTCCAGGCATTGAGCCGCGGATTCACGGTTTTCCATCTCTTCATAAATACTGACCAATTTCTCATTCTGCTTGATAACGCCGTCAAACTGGCCGAAAAGCATATGAAATAAAGCCAGGCGGCGAAAAACACGAATTTGATTATCCCGGTTGTATTGCTTGTTTTCCATCTCTTTCAACAAATCGAAAGCCAACTGCGGGAAACCCCGAACCGTTAGATATTGATCCAGTTCCAGGGACATATCCGCGACTTTATCCAATTCCTCTGCCTCAAGAAAATGCCGGCGGAGTTCGATCTCAATTTCAATGTCCCTTTCACCGGTAGCGCTTTTGAGTCCCTTGAAATAACTCGCTGCCCGAAGATGCAGTTGTTTTTTCTCGGTTTCACTCATTTTTCCCATCATAAACCGGGCGGTGAGACGATGAAGGCAGTATAAATCTTTTTTCGCGTGATATTCTATTAACGATAAATCCGTTAAATGTTTCCTGTCTTTGGTGACGATCTTTATTTGAAGGGCTTCCAGCGCGGCCCTGTTCACAGTGCGATTAAAAATCGCCAATCCTTTGAGCAATTGCTGCTGCTCCCCTGAGAGTCCCTGGAAAAGTTTTTCCAGGAGCAGTGGGGTGAAATCAGACTCTTCACTTTCCTTGTAAAGGATGCGCTCGGCCAGGTTGGGGATTCTTTTTTTAAGCGCATCCCATTCGAATTTCTTCTCCCCAAAATCCTGGACAGCAATATGGTCCAGTAGCTGAAGAGCGCGGGGATTGATACCCATATCGAACTGCAGTTTCTCTTTGGATTTCCGGCTTAGCCGGTTTAATACTTTTCCAAAGGACAACAGCGTTTTAAATTCCTCGTCTCTGAATTGAGGCATAGATATGGATTTGAAACCGGGAATATCGGTTTCAGTGGTGAAAAATAAAAAGGAATCTTTTTCTTTTAAGGAATCTCTTATATACACTAAAAATTCTTTTAAACGTTCGCTTTTGAATTTTCCATCCAGGTTGAGGTTAAGTTCGAAATCTTCGAATACCAGCATAATCTTTTCTTTTTGCAGGTAGTTTTCCACGAACCAGAGGATTTTCTCGCGCAGGGCTTCGCCGGTGCCGTCAAACATTTTCTCAGCCCCAGGGATTTTTTTACTGCGCGCCTTTAAGTATATTTCTTCCAGGATCAATTCCGGGTGAGTTTCACCTTCGATGACGATAAAAGAAAACTGCTTCTTATGAAGGCGAGCGGCCACCTGGTGAAGGAGAGCAGTTTTACCGCTGCCGCCCGCGCCCTTAATGACTACCGCGGATTCTTTCTTTTCAATGGCCTGGGTTATCTCGTTCAATATCTCTTTTCTTCCGATAAACTCAGTAATCTTCGAAACCTCGCTTAACTGTTCCAATATTATCATGTTTACTCCTTTAAAATGCCTCCGGCGGGTCAGAACCCTTTTGAAAAAGGGTTCCGACACCTCCCAAAACTTTTGTTAACAAAAGTTTTTGCGGGGGTCCAGGGGGCAGTTTTTTCAAAAAGCGCCCCCTGGTTACTAAAACGGATCATACTCCTCGGGCTCCAACGTCCAGGTTTCGGTCAATTGATCAAAACCGGGTATCTCTTCAATAAAACGCGATGGCCGCGAAAACGCAATCCCCGAGGGTTCATACGAACTCCAGGACCGGGTTTGCAGTTCCGGCGTGATCAAATAAAGATTCTTCTCGGCGCGGGTCGCCGCCACATAAAACAACCGCCGCTCTTCCTCCAGGTCGGTTTCATCTTCCACGGAACGAACCGAAGGGAAATACCCATCCACCAGGTGAATAATAAAAACCGTATGCCACTCCAAACCCTTGGCCGAATGAATGGTGGAAAGCACCAGTTTCTCCTCTTCCCGGTCCGACGGCTCCACGCCGGTTTGGGTCGTATTGGGCGGTTCCAGCGCCATTTCGGTCAGCATTTGCTCCAGCGAAGAATAACGTTCGGAAATGCGCAGCAGCGATTCCAGGTCTTCCAACCGGCGCCTGTAATCGTCGTACTTTGATTCGAATAACGGGGAATAATATTCCAGTACGACCTGCAATTTTTCCGCCGGCGTCAACGACGAACCGGCCAGACGGGCGAGGATTGCGTGCAGTTTGCGCAGTTCGCCGGTAAATTTCTTCTTATCGAAATCCGTCGTCAGAAGTGCGGCCAGGTCGCCGCCGGACTGGAAAACCTTTTCCACGATTTTAGCCGCGGTAGCGGCGCCAATGCCTTCGATCAGCAGCAGCACCCGCAGCCAGGCAATCTCATCCAGAATGTTATGCAGGACCCGCATATAGGAGAGGACATCTTTGATATGGGCGGCTTCGGCGAATTTTAAACCGCCGTATTTGACATAAGGAATATTGCGACTCTTTAATTCGACCTCCAATTCATTGGCGTGCCAACTGGCCCGGAACAAAACAGCAATCCGGCTCAACGGGATTTCTTCTTCCCGCAGTTCCAGTACCCTCTGGGCAATAAAAGCCGCCTGTTCATGTTCATCCACGGCGTCTATATAAACAGGCTTTTCCACACCTTCGATTTCAGAAAAAAGTTCTTTGGAAAATTTCTCTTTTGCCTGTTCGATAATGGCATTGGTTAGTTCCAGGATGGGTTGGGTGCTGCGGTAGTTCTGTTCTAAGGTAGTGATCCTGGCGTCGGGAAAGAGTTTGGGGAAATCCATGATGTTCCTGAAATTCGCGCCGCGAAAGGAGTAAATACTCTGGGCATCGTCTCCCACCACCAGGATATTTCGATGTTCGGAGGTCAGGAGTGCGGCGATTTCGGCTTGCAGTTTATTGGTATCCTGGTATTCGTCCACCATGATGTAGCGATACGCAGCGCATACCTTTTTCCTGGTTTCCTCGTCGGTTTCCAGGAGTATTTTCAGATTGACCAGCAGGTCATCGTAATCCATGACCATTTTTTCTTTTTTAAAACGGCGGTACTTTTCCGCTATGTCCTGGATTTCATCGATATCTTTTTTGTAATGGGGGTAATCGTCAACTACGACGTCATCGATGGAAATGCATTTGTTGACTGCTTTGGAGATAATATCCGTGAGGGTGGATTTCCTGGGGAAGCGTCTTTCTTTTTTATTCAGGCCCATATCTGAGCGGATCAGGCTGATAATATCTTCTGCATCGCCGCGGTCCACGATGCTGTAATTGGGATAGATTTTCAATTGCAGGGCATATTTTCTCAGGATAAAGTTGGCAAAAGAGTGGAACGTGCCGCCGGAGACGTGTTTACAGCGTTCATCCAGGATAGTGGCGGCGCGGCGCATCATTTCCTGGGAGGCCTTGCGGGTAAAGGTCAGCAGTAAGATGGATTGGGGGGGGTTGTTGTTTTCCACCAGGTAAGCGACGCGGAAAATAAGGGTGCGGGTTTTGCCGGAGCCGGCGCCGGCAATGACCAGGTGGGGGCCTTCGATATTGATGACGGCCTCTAGTTGCCGCGGATTCAGTTCGGCTTTATAATCGATGACAAAATGTTTCTTCTGCTCATCCTTTTGCCGTTTCAAAGTATATTTTTTCATACCCTCATTTTAATGCATAACCGGTGTTTAATGCAAGCCCCCCCAGGGGAGATGATTATAGAGAATTTGAATTTATTTGCTTAATTCACGGATTTCTTCTTTTGTTAGAGTAGTGGTTTCGGCGATGATGTCGATAGGAATACCTTTGTTCAACATTGCTTTTGCTATTTTTAATGCCTTTGAACGTTCGCCTTCTTCGATCCCTATTATCTTTCCTTTCTCTATTCCTTCTTCTTTGCCTTCTTCCCGGGCATATTCGATTCTTCCACGCTCATCCTGGATATTCATTCCTATGTAATCATATACGTCCAGTTCATCTTTTGTCCAGCTTAACCGGTTTGCCGCTTCAAAGGCTGCGCGAATTTCTTTCGGTTCTTCCATTTCCTTTGGTATGATTGCCAGGTCGCTGGCATTTTTAACGAAATATATCCATTTGTCTTTAACGTCTGCCAACTCCTGGAGATTCTTTTTAAATTTGGGCAATTCGACGAAGTTTAATTCAAAATCATTGAAATGGTTTTCGTTGGTCTTTTCATCAAGGATAAGATGGCGGGTGGCGTAATCGGAATTTTGTTTAAAGAATATGAAATCGAGGAACCCTAAGAAGATGACCTGGTTTAGCTTCGGGTAATCTTCGGCTTTTTCAAGCTGCTGATAATAGGCTTTACTGATATAATACAATATCCGTTTATCTAACGCGGGGGTATGCAGCACCTGCATTTCAATGATGTAATGGATGTTTCGTTTATCCATGGCCATGATGTCCAGT
Organism: Acidobacteriota bacterium; assembly: GCA_030837085.1. GTDB lineage: Bacteria > Acidobacteriota > Aminicenantia > UBA2199 > UBA2199 > JAKAGC01. Next base: position 6,267 of record JAUPLE010000056.1, read on the forward strand.
ATGGTTTCTTTGAGGCCTTCGAGTTTGGGGACCTGGTATGGGTTTTTTATGGTAATGTCGATTATTTCTTTCGATGTCTCGGCGAAGTTGAGGATGTTATTTAAAAAGCTGATGAGAATTTCTTTTTTGTTTTCATCGCCGAAGATTTTTTTGAAGGCGATATCGTTTTTGGGGTCTGCGAATTTCATATGCCGCTCCTTTTCATGCCGGTATTATAATATTTTTTTTTTCTTTTTTCAATAAACGTATATAAAATTAAAATACAAAAAAATGAAAACCTCTTGACGGCAACTCACGTAACATATACTATATCATTTACATCAATGGAATAGGTGAATATATGCAGAAAGTAAGTTGTATTTTCTTAATGCTGTTATGCATGATGACAGTTCTATACAGCCAACCGGCAAGACCGGAGGAAGATTGCATCGAATTTGAAAACCTCTCTATCGGCGCGGGCCTGTCTCAAAGCACGGTTAACTGTATCCTGCAAGACAGCAAAGGTTTTATGTGGTTCGGTACCCAGGTCGGATTGAATAAATATGATGGTTACAAATTTACCCTTTATAACCACGAGCCGGGAGTTACCAATGACCTGAGTCACCCATTTGTCAACGCCCTGGCCGAAGACCCGTCCGGTGTATTGTGGATCGGAACGGGCTACGGGGTCGATAAATTCGACCCGAAAACAGGAACCTTTACCATCTATCTCCACAACCCCGAAAATCCCAACAGTTTATGTCACAACGAAATTCGGGCGCTGTTCCCGGATGCCTCAGGCATACTCTGGATCGGTACATCGGGCGGCGGCCTCGACAAATTCGATGTGAAGACCCAAACCTTTGCCCATTACTCGAACATTCCCGATAATCCCAACAGCTTGAGCGATAATAGGGTCACTTCCATTTGCAGCGATCCGACTGGAATTCTCTGGATCGGGACCCGGAATGGGGGGGTTAATCGATTTAACCCTAAAACCGGGATATTTACCCGCTTCCTGCACGATCCCGGGAACCCCAACAGCCTGAGCGACAATAATGTCCTGGCGGTCTGCCGGGACCGCTCCGGGATACTTTGGTTCGGAACCGGCGCCGGGGGACTTAATAAATTCGATCCCAAAACCGGGACTTTCACCGTTTACCGGACCACACCCGGAAATCCCGCCTGCATTAGTTACAATTACATCACTGCGCTTTTAGAAGACCGGACCGGTACACTGTGGATCGGTACCGGCGGTGGGGGACTTAACCGGTTCGATAAGGAAAATGGCAGGTTTACCAGGTATTGCATCGATCCCCGGGATCCCGCCGGCTTGTGCAGCAATTTTATTTTCAGCCTATATGAAGACCGGGCCGGTATTGTTTGGATCGGGACCCGGGAAGGCGGCATCGATAAAATCGACCGGACCAAAAAAAAATTTGCTTATTACTTACCCGGCGGCACTAGCCTGGATAATATCGAAACCAGGATTGTCTGGTCTATTTATCAAGACCCGGAAGGTATTCTCTGGATCGGAACCGAACGGGGCGGCCTATTTAAAATGGACAGGCAAAACCATATTTCTAACCGTTATCTTCCCAATCCCGATCCCAATGTTCAAAATAACATCCGGGCTGTCATCGGCGATCCCGCGGGTTTCCTGTGGATCGGAACCGACAGGGAGGGCCTTTATAAATTCGAACCTAAAACCGGCGTCTTTACCAATTACCGCCGCAACGATATTAGTCCCGGCAGTTCAGGTCATAACTTCATGTGTTCCATTGTCAGGGAACCTTCGGGTTTACTGTGGATTGCAACACGGGGCGGTGGTATCTGCCAATTCAACCCCCAAACGGGATTATTTAAAACTTACAAAAACGACCCTAAAAACCCCGAAAGTCTCAACCTCGATACGATAAACTCCATTTATATGGATAGGTCCGGACAACTCTGGATCGCCACCGTGGAAAGGGGACTCGATAAATTCAATAGGGAGAAAGAAACCTTTACCCATTATAGGTTCGATCCTAAAAACCCAAACAGCCTGAATTCATCGGCAATCATTTCTATTTTCGAGGACCGCGGCGGTGTGATCTGGGTCGGCACCACCAAAGGCCTCAATCGCTTCGACCGGCAAAAAGAGACTTTCTTTCATTACAGCATGAAAGACGGACTGCCCGATGATACGGTTTACAATATTTTAGAAGATGATTCGGGGAATCTATGGATTAGTTCTAATAACGGATTATCAAGGTTCACCCCTACCACCGGGAAATTTAAAAATTTTTGTCTCAGAGATGGGCTTCAATATTATGAGTTCAACCTTGGCGCATGCTTTAAAGGTAAAAACGGCGAGATGTTTTTCGGCGGCCTCAATGGTTTCAATTCGTTTTTCCCGGGTAAAATCACGGAAAATCCCCAGGTCCCACCGGTTCAAATCACCCGCTTCATACAATTCGAAAAATCACCCAGTACAATAAGTAAATCGAACCAGGGCAATCAAATCAGTTATACCCATGCGATTACGCTTTCCCACCGGCAAAACATTTTTTCATTGGAATTTGCCGCCCTGGATTACGCCGATCCCCAGAGCAACCGATTCCGCTGCATGCTGGAAGGACTTCATGATCATTGGATCGAACTGGGGAAGAAACACGACATTACCTTTTCCGGCCTGGAATCGGGGGAATATATTTTCAGGGTGAAAGGCGCCAACAATGACGGCGTGTGGAACGAGCAAGGCGCCTCTTTGAAAATTATTATTACCCCACCCTTCTGGAAGACCTGGTGGTTTCGCGGTTTGTGCACCCTTGCCCTGCTGGGGCTGCTCTTTACCTGGCACCGGAAAAGAATGCAGAACCTCTGCCTCCAATTGAAATCGGAAGCGGAAATGGAACGCCTCTTTGAAAAACACAACATCTCCTCCAGGGAACGGGAAATTATTCAACTGATCCTTAAAGGAAAAACCAATAAAGATATCGAGGATGACCTTTACATCTCCGTGCGAACAGTGAAGAACCATGTTTACAACATATACCAGAAATTCGGCGTCAGTACCCGCCTGGAATTGATCCATGAAATCCAGAAATCGGTTAAAAGAGAGTAATTGTATTTATTTTAATTCCTTTGCAAAATACCTGGTTGACAGAAACTCCCCAGTGGCATTCTTAACAAATTCCGGCCAGGGTTTTGCCATTCCTGGTTTAAAGATTTTCTCTTTGAAAAACACCCCGAATTCTTTGTGTTTATTATAATCCAAAGAGGCTGCACTCCCGTTGTACTTTACCAGTTTCACCAGTGCAGCCCGCAGTTGCGCGGCAAACAATTCACCCAGCATGTAGTTGTGATAATAAACCGGCGCAATAGTAAAGTGCGGCTTGGCCGCCCAATCGGCGTGGAGACGAACATCCCGCCCGGTTGGCGGTTTCAACAGTTGAAATCGCGCCGCCATTTCCCACCAAAGTTCATTCAAATCGCGCAACCGCTGGCTTGCATTCTCCTGCTTTTCATACAAGGTTTTTTCAAAATGGAACATCACCAGCGTCCAGCGGGTAAAAATCAATTGCTCCCGCTGCCGCTGTTCCAGGATCACGGGTTCCACTTCCTTTACGCGGCCCGGGTCCGCCCCCGCATAAGTCGCTATCCAGGCCGGGTTTTTAGCCAGCGCGCCGAAAAGCATGGCCACCGCTTCAGTGGTAAAGATGTGGGCCGCCTCCCTCAGGTTAAAGGGTAAACTGAAATCCACTCCGGTGCTGTAAACCGCATGCCCTAACTCATGCAGCGCTGTTTCCATCCATTCCGCGGTAGGTTTGATGTTGGTCAGGATACGCACGTCCCCGTTCCGGTCAATGTCTGTACAAAAAGCGTGTTGATCTTTTCCCTCGCGTTCGTAAAGATCGGATTTTTCCACGATACGTTCCGTGGGCAGGCCAATGTTGACATAAAAACGCTGGGCCAACTCAATAATCTCTTCCTTGTCTTTATCTTTGTAAAACTCATCCAGGTCCACTTTTCCCGAAGGGGGAACCGCCTGGAAAAAAGGATTGTCATAATGCCAGGGCATGATTTCTTCTTTGGGAACATTGAATCGCTGCACCAGTTCCGCATCCACTTTCTCTTTCATTTGTTTGAAAGGTTCCGCGGTCGACGTTTCCAATTCAGCGAAAATAGCCTGCAATTGTTCCGGGTCGTGTTCCTGGAGTCGAATTTGCATATCCCAGTAGTTTTTATAGCCCAACTTTTCCGCTGCTTCATTGCGAAACTTTGCCAGGGTCAATAATTTAGCGGCCACGGCGTCGCCCGTTTGCTTGAGGGTTTCCCATATCTTTTGACGCTTTGAACTGTCGTTCTCTATTTTTAACATCTCCAGCAGGTCGTTGTTGGAGTATTGTTTGCCGTTTAATTCCCCGCGAAAGGTATTAAAAATCTGTTCGATTTCCGCGGACAATTTCACCAGTTTTTCCAGGATCTTTTTGGGCAGTTGGTTTTCCTTGAAATCCAGTTCCGCTACGGCCAGGGAGCGATGGGTCAGGGGATCCAGTTGCCCCTTATGGGCCAGCAGTTCTTGGATTTCATTAAACCGTCGCCGGCTGCTGTGCAATTTTCTTAATTCCAGGTCGGCGGCGGCGTAGGCGTCGAAATCCTCTTTTTTCCCTGAATTAGCTGCCCGCCAATAAGTGGTGGTCTGTTTTAATTCAATTTTGGCCAGTTCTCCCAGGTATTTTTCCAGGAAAGCTTCGGCTTTTTGTTGCCAGATCATGTCGGTCTCCTTGAACAATGTAAAGGTAGTATTTTACCAGAGATGGTGAAAATAAAAAAGCAATATCGCTTGAAAATATCCCGGCGATTGGATAGAATATGATTTCATTTTGTCAATATTGTCAACGGAGGTAAAAGAGCCATGAAACGTATTTTAAAACTGAAACTGCACTGGCAAATTTTCATTGCCATGATTATCGGGACCATAACCGGGATAATTTTTCAAAGTGTATACAGTGGGAAGCCAGGGGGAGCTTTATTCACGGTTATCATTTCCCTGGGGACCATCTTTATCCGGCTTTTACGAATGGTCATCGTACCCCTGGTTTTTACTTCCATTACCGCCGGGGTAGCCAGTGTCGGATCCGGGAAAGCCCTGGGCCGTTTAACCATCAAATCTTTTTCTTATTACATTGTGACCAGCCTGATTGCCATCATCATCGGCCTAGTGTTGGCCAACCTTTTAAAGCCCGGGGTCGGGGCCCATATTCCCGTATCCGGCGCTTTTAATAAAGATTCGCTGAAAGCCCCCAATTCCCCGTTGGATATCTTGA
>JAUPLE010000518.1 GCA_030837085.1 Acidobacteriota bacterium
ATATTAACCGGGGAAAATGGAAAGACAAAGAAAAGAATCAAATTTACAAATCACAAAGGAGATAATCATGATTTTCAAAAGAACGAGTTTACAAGACTATTTTTTCAATTCACAAGTGGCATTGACCAACGCCGTGAAAAATGAGAAAATTTATCCATTGGTCTCAAATTATAATATGACCAGCGATAAGATCGACCAGGGCCTCACGATGCTGACCAAACTCATGAGACTGGATAAAGCGAAAACAGTGGCCAATGGCAAACAATGGGAAGCCAGGGCTGCCCTGTATAAATTGCTTGCCGAAGTACACCCCATCTATATGGAACATGTCAATTTCACTAAATTGAAATGCCAAAAAAATCCCTCGCGATTGGGCCGGATGATGCTGTTGGCTCCCAGGGAAAGATCCTTGAACGGTTGGCTAAGGCAAGCAGATACCTTTTACGACAACCTGCTGATCGATACGGAAATGGTAACTCTATTAGGAGACAATGCCATTACCCAGGAAAAACTGACCGCCGCCCAGACAAAAATAAAAGAAGTCCAACAAGCTAACAGCGCCTACAATGATACCAAGGGTATTGCCCAGGATGCATTGGAGGAACGAGACGCGTTACTGGCGGAATTTGATCTATGGATGAAGGAATTCATCTATGTTTGCAAGGTGGCGCTGCGAAATCACAAGCAACTTCTTGAATCCTTGAAAATCCAGGTGCTTTCCAGGGGCTATGTCAGACAAAAATCCGAATCGACCCCAGCGGATCAAACCGTCGAGGTTGATGCTAAAACATTGTCTAAAAAAGCAGAGGAAGCAAATAATATCCTGGCAAAAACGACGGAAGCAGCGGAAGTGAACGAAGCAGGAGCCGCTGAAACCGTATCCCCTGTCAATACCGGCGCTGAAACTGGGCGCGGGGCTGAAGTACAACAGGTTATGGAACAATAAGCGGCAGTCTACGATGTAAGCGGGCAGTCGTAAGATACTTTCAACTTACGGCTGCCTGCTCATATTAACTTTATATCTTCATTCATCGACCTGTTAAATCTATAGCCGTCAATGAAAGAAAAATAACCGGGGCAGCCAGTGAATGATTGAACAGCAATTCATCATAATCCATTTTTTCCAACCTATCACACCAAATTTGCATCGCTTTACACTCTCTAAGCATTGCATTAAGCTTACTGCGCACTTCATAATCCCTATTAAGGAATAAATCATGCCCGCCCAGCTTAACATCATGCTCCCCCAACTTAACATACTCCTCCCTCAACTTAACATCCTCCTCGCTCAACTTAACATCATGCTCGCTCAACTTAACATCCTCCTCGCTCAACTTAACATCCTCCTCCCTCAACTTAACATCATGCTCGCTCAACTTAACATCATCCTCGCTCAACTTAACATCATTCTCCCTCAGCTTAACACTACCCTGCCCCGGCTTTACATCAACCTTACGCATCTTTCCCGGCTAACTTCTTTGCATTACATTAGACCGGTCCCGGTTTTCTTCATTCGCCCCGGAATTAAATATTCGTGTCGGCCGGTATTTCTATATCGACTAATAAAGGACAAACAAAATGAAAATAAGAACAGGAAATTATTTATTAGAAGTAGGTCAGCGTTTAGCAATTGTGAGAAATGAAGCCAGGTTAACACGCAGCGATATGGCGCGGAAGTTGGGAATTCACCCGAACAATTATTATAAACATGAGGTGGGAGATACACTTCCCTGCCTGGATACATTGTACCGGCTGCAAAATGAATTTGACATATCACTGGATTGGCTTTTGTTCAAAAAAGAACCCATGTATTTAAGAGCAAGGCAGTTAGCAGTAGTTGAGAAGATGCAAGCAAATAATTTGGAAGCCGAACTCCCGGATGTCAAAGATTTAGTGGCTGATATGGAACAGGACCAGGTACTGCGGTATGAGATATTGTTATATTACTCTAAATATAAGAAAGCCCAACGAAATGGAGAAACACCCCCTCCGTCCCTTGCTTCTTAAATCATTTAAAGGCAGATGTGATGAAAGGAGGAACAAAATGCGCGAAGCCAATTATAGCAATATCGGGTTACAATTGAAAAAAATCCGGGACCAACTCGATTGGACGCTGGACATTATGAGTAAGGCCACCGGGATATCCCGCAGCTATATCTCCGATTTTGAGAGGGGCGTTAAATTGCCTACCGCCAAATACTTGAAATATTTGCATGATACCCATCATGTCAATTTGGATTTCATTTTTGGCAGCGGTAACCGAATGTTCAATCCCCTGGGAGAGAAAAACCCCAGACCCGATTTTGGAAAACACAACGAAGAGATTGACGAACTCCTTGTGTTTCTATCCAGCGTGCCCCATGCTCTATACGCTTTTCTGGCTTTCTGTGCCGAATATAAAATCAATAATAAGCAATTGATAAAGCAGTATCTCCAGGATAAAGAGGAAGAAGGAAAAGCCTGATCCTGCTCAGGTCATAACTCTCCCTGGCAGGAGGTTGATCGAATTATCAAAAATTCCTGGATGCCCGGGTTACTAGCCTGGAAAACATATATAACCGGTGGTTTAAAGATATTATGAAGAACCTTTGCACTTACAGATTTTTTCCCTTTGTTGAAATCTTATCCAAAATGTGATATAAAAAGAACTTATACAATTCTATGAATACGTGAGGCAATATGAAAAAACTTTTGCTTGGTATAATGGTTGTTTTAGCTATAAACCTGTTTCTCATGGGCGATTCAATCGAAAAGATCATCGTAGAAGGAAACAAAAAGGTCTCCAAAGATACCATCCTTTTCTATATCAAATCGGCTGAAAATGGTCTCTACTCTACTTCTATGCTGAGAGAAGATTTCAAAGCCCTTTGGAATACCGGCTTCTTTGAAAACATCTCCATCGAAGCCGAAAACGGGACCTCCGGCAAAATCGTCAAAATCATCGTCAAGGAAAACCTGCTCATCAAATCCGTCACCTACAAAACCGGGAAAAAAATAAAAGAAAGCGATATCGTGGAAAAATTACAAGCCAACAATATCACTCTCCTGGCCTTCTCCTATTACAACCCTGCTAAAATAAAACGAGTGGAGAAAATAATTAAAGACATGCTCCTGGAAAAAGGCTACAACCAGGGCAAAGCCAATATCATTACCAAAGAAGACAAAGACCAGGTAGAAATCACCGTCCAGGTGAGCCAGGGACCTAAAACTCGAATCGCAAACGTTGTGTTCCCCGGCCTAAAAGGCACCGGCGTTTCCCCTAAATTTTTAAGATGGGGTATGAAAAACAACAAAGTTCATAATATCCTTTCCATTTTCAGCTCCAAAGATGTCTACAATAAAGAAAAAATGACCGAAGACCTGGAAGGGATCAAACTCCGACTGCAACAAAAAGGCTTCCTGGAAGCAAAAGTCGGAACTCCTTCTTTCTCCATGTACCCGAAATATACGGCGTTCGGGCAACTCCAACCCATGATGGAAATCAGCATCCCCGTCGAAGTAGGACCAAAGTACAAAATCGGGGACTTGAAAGTCGAAGGAAACAAAATACTTAAAACTACTTTCCTCATCAACACATTGAAAATGAAAAAGGGCAAAACCTATAATATGAAGAAGAGGAACAAACAGATTGAAGAAATCCTGAAAATTTACCGTTCCCTGGGTTATATTTATTGCAACGTAGCGCCCCTGGATGACCTGGACCCGGTAAACAAAGTCGCTGATTTAACCCTGAGATTCACCGAAGGCGAAGTCGCTTACCTGGGCAAACTGGAATTCAAGGGAAACACCTTTACCAAAGATCACGTTATCCGCAGGGAATGGTTCTTATGCGAAGGCGAACGCTTGAACATGAGCGCCCTGGAAGACTGCATTACCCGGATGAAACAATTGGGATTAGTAACGATCGAAAAAATGCCCGAATTTAAACCGGACCCTAAAAACCCCCAAAAAGTCGATATACTGGCCGAAGTAAGAGAACTCAACCGGCAGCAGATCAATTTTAACGTGGGCTACAGCGGCTACGACGGCTGGTTTCTTACCCTGGGATATTCAACCCAGAATTTTATGGGCATGGGGGAAACATTTTCAGTCAATTTCCAGAACGGGACCCGCACCAAGAATTACAGCCTGTCCTTTTCAGAACCGTATGTATTCAATTTGCCCGCCAGTCTGGGCCTCACCGTACATAAAAGCAAACTGGAATACCCCTACCTTTACACCCGAAAAAGTGATGGATTCGGGCTCTCAACCTCTTTCAGGTTCTGGAGATACTATGGCATCTCCCTGGGCTATGATTTTGAAAATATTGAAATCAGCGATGTATACGAAGGCCTTGACTTAGAAGATAGCTACTATTACTCTTACTATTATTCCGAAGGAAAACGGAAGATATCATCCCTAAGCCCTACCCTTTATTACTCTACCGTGGATTCCCCCATTTTCCCCACCAGCGGTACAAAATACCTGCTCACTTACGGATACTCCGGCGGATTCCTGGGCGGGGATATCGATATGCATAAACTAAAAGTCCAATTCGTGAAATTTATCCCCATTTGGAAACGGAAACATACCATTGGTATTCAAGCGGTTTACCAGGGCTTGAAGGGATTTGGGAAAAACGAGATCCCGATCTATGAAAAATATTTCCTGGGGGGTGAACAGTCCATCCGGGGTTATGATATCTACCGCATCGGCCCCAGGAATGCCAGCGGCGGCGTCATCGGCGGCACCAAAGCCTTTTTCTTAAACTTCGAATACCAGGTCCCCATCACACCCCAGTTTTCCCTGGTAGCCTATTACGATATGGGGAATTCGTATGCTAAGGGAGTTCCCATCAGCTTGAACAATTTTTACTCCTCCACGGGCTTGGAATTAAAGGTATTTATCCCCATGCTCAATGTACCCTTCAGGCTTATCTTTGCATATAACTCAAGGCTGCTGTTTTCTACGGATTCCCACTTTGCCTTCAGGTTTGCCGTAGGCCCGTCGTTCAATTAGAATATGTGGTTAATAAATAATGAGAACAAGTAATACACTAAAAATAAAAAGGAGATTTATATGAAAAAGTCAGTTATATTCATCTTTACGATTCTTGTCTTAAGCGTTTTTGTTTTCTCAGAAGTAAAAATCGGGGTTATCAACGCCCAGGACATCATTGCCAAGACCAAGAAAGGAAACGAAGTCCAGAAAAAATTGGAAGGTCTGCAAAATGATGCTCAACGCAAAGTTGAAACCCTGGAAAATGAGATCAAACAGCTCCAAAAAGATTTAGCTTCACCTGCTTTGAACAACGATACCCGGGAAAAGAAAGGACGCGAATTGGAAGACAAAAGAATCAGCTATAACCGCCTGGTCCAGGACGCACAGAAAACCATCCAGGAAGAATCACAAAAAGAATTGATGGACCTGCAAAGAGAGATTATGCCTTTGATCCAACAAATCGGGGAATCAAAAGGTTTTACCCTGATCCTCGACATGGCCAGTTCCGGGATTGCTTATTTCGATAAGACCATCGATATTACCGACGAAGTAGTAAAAGCAGTGGATGCCAAATTCCCTGGTAAATAAAATGTCTGAGACGCCACTTAATATCGAAGAGATATGGGAAATTCTTCCCCATAGGTTTCCATTTCTCCTGGTAGATAGGGTGATTGAGATCGTCGGCTTCGAATCCATCAAAGGCTTTAAAAATATCACGATTAATGAGCCCGTATTCCAGGGACATTTCCCAAACAGGCCGGTATTTCCCGGTGTATTGATACTGGAAGCCATGGCGCAATTGGGGGCGATCCTGATCATGAGACGTTTTCCCCCGGCTGAACGGATGGCATATTTCACCGGTATCGATAACGCCCGGTTTAAACGACCCGTGGTTCCCGGCGATAGGCTGGATATGGAAGTGAAAATCGCCAGGGATAGGAACTCCTTTGTGGTAATGGAAGCCAAAGCCTTTGAGGACAATCAATTGGCCGCCCAGGCTACCATGAGTTCGGCATTGGTTAAGTGAGTAAGCGACCAGATAAGCAGATAGACACAATACACATATAAATAGATAAACAAATGAGCAACGAAAAAATACATTCCACTGCCGTGGTTAGTGAAAACGTACGATTGGGCGCCAATGTTGAAATAGGCGCCTATTCGATTATCGGGGATGATGTCGTCCTGGGCGACAATACGATCGTGATGCATCATGCCAGCATCGCCAATGGTACAAAGATCGGTAAGGATTGTACCATTTTTCCCTTTTGTTCCATTGGCTCAGACCCACAGGATATTACCTTTAAAGGCGAGCTAACCTTTGTGGAGATAGGCGACAACAACAGGATCCGGGAGTTTACCACCATTAATAAGGGCACGGTCAAAGGCGGCGGTTATACACGTATCGGCAACAATAACTACTTAATGTCCTATACCCATATCGCCCATGACTGCCAGGTAGGAAATAATACCACTTTCATAAATGGCGCCACCCTGGCCGGCCATGTTGAAGTTGAAGATTTCGCGGTTGTCGGCGCCTTTTCCTCTGTTCGCCAGTTTGTCCGGATCGGCAAAAATGCCTACATCGGCGGTTATACCATCGTTCTCCAGGATGTCCTCCCCTTCGCTAAAATTGCCCAATCCCGTGACTCCTACGATTTCTTCGGCCCTAACTCCATCGGCATGGTGAGAAACGGTCTCAGCCGCGAATTCATCGAGCATGTTAAAGATATCTTTGACG
>JAUPLE010000519.1 GCA_030837085.1 Acidobacteriota bacterium
AGTATATCAGAAAAATGAGAAAAAAGCCATAGGGGGCACCCAAATTATCAAGCATTCAAATAGAAAAAAAAGAATGACGTAGCCCTGGACTTTAAGAGGTATAAACTATCTGCTAGAAAAAGGCGTATTCGGTGGGTCTCCTTAAGACGGGATGCATTTTTATTTAAAAAAATTTGAAAAAAAAATCCCATGAGAGTATACTTGCGCAGGAAAAAAATTTAAATAATAATGGGTTTCAAGATGATACAGATAAAAATATCGAATCACCTTCGTTTAACGCTTTTGGCGGTGGGTCTCTACCTGGTGTTTCCTTATCTCCTTCCCGGCCAGGAAGTGGATTTGCTGGTGTCCCCGGGCAAGCTCAGTAAAGTGCACTCGCAGTGGGGCGGGATAAACAACTGCAACCAATGCCATACGGAAAAGAAAAAAGCAGATCCGCTGAAATGCCTTACCTGCCACAAAGACCTGGCAGAACGAATTAATAATGGGAAGGGGTATCACAAAGACAAAAAAATGGAATGCATCTACTGCCACCCGGAACACCAGGGTGAAGATTTCAAACTGATCGAATGGAGCGTGAAAGAATTCGATCACGAGGAAACAGGTTATCCCCTGACAGGGCTGCATAAAAAGATTATTGACTGCGATAAATGCCATACACTGGCCAATACAGTCCCTGGGAAAAAAGGTAAATCCTATTTGCTGAAAGACACTGCTTGCGGCGACTGCCATACGGATATCCACTTAAAGCAATTTAATAAGAATTGCGAGGCGTGCCATTCCACGGATGGTTTTAAGGGGGAATTATTGAAATTCAACCACCAAACGGATTCCACATACGCATTGCAAGGCAAACATGCCGCACTGGCCTGCGAAAAATGCCACATGAAGAAAAAGCAAACGTTTCCCGGCGGTCCCGGCGAAGCCGTGCTTTACAAGCCCATATCGGCTCAATGCACAGCCTGCCACGAAGATTTTCACCGGGGACAACTGGACAACGATTGCCGGAAATGCCATACGCTTGATGCCTTCAAGCCGGCTCCGGGTTTTAATCATCAAAAGACGCGGTTCCCGTTAACAGGGTTTCATGAAGGATTGGAATGCGGAAAATGCCATCCCCGTATCGGTTTAACGGTGGCGGGGGAAATGGTGGAAACGATTAAATATAAACCGCTGGGGGCTGTTTGCATGGACTGCCACCGGGATTTTGACCATTCCAGAACGGCCTTTGTCCTGACCGGGAAACATCGCGGACAGGACTGCCGCGCCTGTCACAATGAAAAAAATCCCAATACACGGAAAACGAGGAATACCCAGGCCGGCATGTTCGAATGTCGTGTTTGCCACGCTTCACCCCACCCGGGGCAGGGGCAGCGGCAAGATTGTCCCGAGTGTCACACCACTGAAACCTGGAGGGTAGACTCATGGTAAACAAAAAATGGTTATTTATAATAATATTAATCCTGATATGTCGGATATTCGCTGGAGCAGATGCAGCGATCAAGACCGGCGCCGCCGCTAAGACATTTTATTGCCGGGGGGCTTTCTACATGGACTGGATGGGATTTAAAACCGGGGACGCCGATCTCTATAACCGCTTAAGCGCCCGTTTGAATACAATTTTGTGGAACCGCCCGGGAGAGGGCTGGACCATGTTTATCGATGTGCGCAACCGCACCACCATGGGCGAGGACGGGAAAAACCAGTTGATCCTCTACGATGTCCGGCTTTCCTTTGATTCATTGAAAAGTAAACTTTTTTTCGCCCTGGGGCAGATGAACCTCTACGATACGGCGGGAATCGGGCAATTAACCGGCGGACTGGCCGGTTTTAAATTGAATCGCTATCTCTCCGCGGGCCTATACGGTGGATTCGAACCGGATATTTATAACAACAAATGGAGCACTGCTTACCAAAAATACGGGATTTTCGCCCGCTACATCGGGCACGGGGCCAAACAGTTTTCCCTCAGTTACAACCTGGTGCGCTTTGAGAACAAAAACGAACGGCAATTCATTTACGCCGCCGGCCTGCTGCCGTTAAGCAGCTATTTTATTTTTTACGGCGACGTGGAATTTGAACTGGACCCAACGGTGAAAAGCCCGGACCGGTTGTCGCGTTTATTTGTCAACGCCCGGGTCAACCTGGGCAAATACGCTGATGTGACCGCCCATTACAGTTCGGGCCGCGGCCTGGATTACCACCAATTCCTGCTGGAACAATCCCAGGACCCCTCCACGCAAAACAACGAAATCGAACGGTTTTATTACAACCAAACTTACGGAGTCCGTCTCAGCATTAAGCCCTTTAAAAACCTTCGCTTTTACCTGTCGCGCCAGGAAAGCGAACAAAAAGACCTGGAAATCAAAAACCACACCACCGGGTTTGGAATTTCCGTTTACAACCTGTTAAAAACTGGGATTTCGCTGTACGGGAACTTCAACATGAACCGGGGAGAAGCTTCCGAATCGGATACGTATTATATTTCCGCATCCAGGAGCTTCGGGAAACTTTCATGGAGCTTGAGCTACGCCAACTATTATAACGGCGTCCACTTCACCGGCAGCGGAACCCCGGAAATCGTACGGATTCTCCTGCCCGATCAACAAACTTATTCCACGGATCTTTTCTTGATATTGAACCGGTGGCTGGCCTTTTCCCTGGATTATTCCTACCTGGCCCAAACCGGTTCCCCCCAGCATCAATTTTTTGTGCGGATGATTTTAAGAAAATAAGAAGGTGATGATATGAAACAAGTAAAATTTAATAGGGAAAAGATAATAAAAACAGGTTATGCGGCGGTTCTCATTGTGGGTTTGTTTGGGCTCCTGGTTTTATTTTCCCAACCGGGGATGGAGTTGACCGCGCAAAAGGAACGCTGGACCGCCGTCAATCATGATAAAACCAATTTTCCCCTGGTAGGCAAGCACCGGACTGTTCCCTGCGCCGACTGCCACCTGGAGGGCGTACTGGAGGGAACCCCCACCGAGTGTGAAGCCTGCCACTGGACACGGAAACAGGACGATCGTTACAAACTGCAATTGGGGATTCACTGCGGTGACTGCCATACGCCTTTCGATTGGAAAAAAATAAAAGCCAACTCCTGGGATCATAGCCAGGTAACAGGGTTCCCGCTGGAGGGCATCCACAAAACCCTGGATTGTTTCGAGTGCCACGCGGCCGGGGTGTTTTCCAAACAGCCGCGGGAGTGTTATTTCTGTCACCGCGAGCAATACCAGGAATCAGCAAATCCCAATCACAGCGCCGGGCGTTTCCCTACCGATTGTAGAGTATGCCACCGAAGCATGTTGACCTGGAGCGGGGCTGTTTTCGATCATTCGAAGTTCCCGTTAAAGGGGTTGCATTTAACCGCGGGATGCACGGCCTGCCATAAAAATAACGTATACGCCGGGTTGCCTTCGCAGTGCGTGGATTGCCACCTGGAAAACTATAACAATGCCAATAATCCGAATCATAAACAAGCGGGATTCCCTTTCGACTGCGTCATGTGCCACGGTTCCGAGGCGTTGGCCTGGCAGGGAGCGGGTTTTATCCACAGTAGGTTTA
>JAUPLE010000520.1 GCA_030837085.1 Acidobacteriota bacterium
AAAAGTACCGGTATTTCGGGCAGCATTTTCCCGGAGTTTTCGTTCTGCTTCCAGACGTTTTATTCGTTCGGTTTCCAACTGTTTTTGCTGGTCAAGTATCCGGCCGCCGGCTTTCATCCATTCCATCAATTGGCGCAGTTCGCCCCCGTCCAGCCATACGCCGTGGTCTTTGCATTTATCAACGATAACGCCGCTTTGCGCGCCGAAATTAATGCGATTCATTAGTTTACGGCACACCGGGCACTTGATATAGGTAACCGGGTAATCCTGGCAGCGGCGCATTTTATTGACGTTTTCAAGTTGTCGGAAATCAACCTGGTACACCTTAGAAACCGATTTATCCAGGAGAATTTCCAGTTCATTGGGATCGAAAAAAAAGCCCAGGCATTCGCCGCACCGTTCGATATAAAATTTGCCTTCCAGTTTAAGATCGATGGTTTGCAGGGGTTTATCGCAGCGGGGGCAGAAGCGTTCGGATTCAATCGTTTCGATGCTGGGGATATTGATGCCTTTTAGGTCGATGTCATTCCGGGTTTTGCAGTATGGACAAATAAAGGAGTTCGGCGGTAAAGGCGCGCCGCAATTGATGCAATTACTCATGGTTCATTTTTCCTGTTTTTTCCCTGGTTGATCGTTTTAAATAGCTCAAGAGTTTATTGTATTATAAGATATTGAAAAAAGCAATGCCAGGATCCGGGCGCCTTTAAAACTTTTAATATCATGGTTTGCTTTCCTATTTTGGTTATGATACAATTTTGACGATGAGAAAAGCAGCAAGGAGTAAAGTATGAGAAAATTTTCATCCTATGGACCGGTCGATAGGGAAATGAATTATTATGCACCGAGGCATGAATTAATCGAGAAAACATATAATCAACTGATTGGTGAGAATCCTCAAAAAGGCGGCCACTATTTTACGGTTTGGGCGCCCCGTCAAACCGGAAAAACCTGGCTCATGCAGCAAATTGTTAATAACGTCAGGCAAGCCGGTCAATTCCAAACCGCGATTATTACCCTGGAACTGGCCAAATACGAAAAGGATGAAAAATCAATCGTCTCGATCTTTGTTGAGAAACTGCAAATTGCCTTTTCCAGGCAATTTCCCTCCATCCAAAAAATTTCCGAAATTCCTTCTCTTTTTACCGCCGCGTATTTCCCGGAACCCGTGATACTGGTACTGGATGAATTCGACGCCCTTGATGAACAATGGATCAACGGTTTTGCCGGGATATTCAGGGATATGTATATAAACCGGACCAATGAAAGCGCAAAAACCAGCGGGGAAAAGAATTGCCTGCTTCATGGATTGGCCCTGATCGGCGTACGCAGCGTATTGGGCATCGAAAACCAGAAAGGATCGCCTTTCAATGTCCAGCGGGGCGTTCATATTCCTGGTTTGACTTTTGAAGAAGTAGAAGGTATGTTTAAATGGTATGAAAAAGAGAGCGGCCAGGCGGTAGAAGATGAAGTCATCCGCGCGCTTTACGAGGAGATGCGCGGCCAACCCGGTTTAACCTGCTGGTTCGGCGAGTTGTTGACCGAAGGTTTCGAAAATTATCGTATCGATAAAAGTAGACCCATTACCATGAAAAATTTTAAAGAAGTCTACGGCGCCGCCACCCATATCCTGCCCAATAACAATATTATGAACCTTATCAGCAAGGTTAACAAACCCCCTTACGATGAGATCGTCATTGAATTTTTTAAGACCGGCGAGAAAATCGAATTCAAATTCGACAAACCGGACATCAATTATCTGTACATGAATGGGGTGATCGACCTGGAAAAAGCAGACGACGATAAATATTATCTTCGCTTTTCCTGTCCTTTTGTGCAAAAGCGGATATTTAACTATTTTTCCGATCGATTTTTCAATTACCTGGGCCCGTTGATTCCCACGTTCGACGCCATGGAAGACGCCGTGGATAAGGAAAATCTCTATATCCCCAATATCATTAAACGTTACCAGGCTTATTTAACCAAAAACCAGGGCGTTTTTTTCAAAAATGTCCCGCGCCGCAAAGACGATTTGAGAATCTATGAAGCCATTTATCATTTTAATTTATTTCGCTACCTGTACGACCTGCTAAGATCCTGGAAAGTAGAAGTGATCCCGCATTTTCCCACCGGGAACGGCAAGATCGATTTAATCCTGGAATATAAAGGAAAAATTTATGCATTGGAGTTGAAGAGTTTCAAGAATATGAACCTGCACGAAAAAGGCATTGAGCAGGCGGCGGAATATGGTAGGCAGATGGGATTACAAGAGGTGGCTTTCCTGGTATTTGTGGAAGTTACGCCGGAAGAGGCAAAACAACTGGAAAAAGTGGTGGATAAGAACGGCGTCAAAGTGACAGTATTGCCGATAGGAATTTTATAACCCGTAGCCCCCTGATCATCAAAAATAACATGTATAGGGACCTATTCAAAATAAAATCATATCAGGAAAGCGGGAGCGGGAGCGAAAAATTGTGCATTGCTCAGATAAATCAGTGAAAACCAAAAAAATGGAAATACTGTTGAAAGTGGATCGATTTTATGATACATATAAAAGCATGGAAAATATATCGATTTATACAAAGTTTAATGTCTTGCCGGACAACTTGAAAGGTCAGGTAATGAATCTCATTGATTCATTGCTTGAACGAGTTCCAAAAAATATAAAAACCGGTAAACCGAAAACTCCAAAATTCGGCAGTTGCAAAGGTATGTTTGAGATGTCCCCGGATTTCGATGAACCTCTTGAAGATTTTAAGGATTATATGTATTGAGACTCTTATTAGATACCCATACTTTCATCTGGTTTATAAATGGGGACCAATGCCTGTCTGTAAGGGCAAGAAAAGAAATTTCAAAATCCTCCAATTCAAAATTCATCAGTATTGTAAGCATTTGGGAAATGGCTATCAAAATTAGCCTGGGAAAACTAAAAATTAATTATCCCTTTAAGGAAGTCTTTCTTCAAATACAGGAAAATGGGTTTGAAATTTTGCCGGTTATATTTGAACATACAGATTTGGTGAGCCAATTGGAATTTCATCATCGGGACCCTTTTGATCGTTTGCTTATTGCGCAGGCAATATGGGAGAAGATGATCATAATAAGCAAAGACGAGAAGTTTTGCAATTACCCGGTAAAAGTGACCTGGTAGCGTACATACGCACATACGCACATACGCATGAAAAATTTCTCTTGCGTATCTCATTTTCCCCGAAATATCAATAAAACCTGGTACGGAGTCCGACGCGGTCGATTTTTCTCCGACGCGGTCGGATTTTCTACGCAGCGGTCGGTTTTTTCTCAACGCGGTCGGATTTTCTGCGTCGCGGTCGGTGCTGAGTCCGACGCGGTCGGTTTTTCCCCAACGCGGTTGATTTTTCTCCGACGCGGTCGGTTTTTTTGCGACGCGGTCGATGTGGAATCCAACGCGGTTGGTTTTAGACAAACGCGCTAGATTTTTGGCCAACGCGCAAGGATTTTCTACATCGCGCTCGGTTATAGACAGAAGCGCGGGGATTTTTGACAAATGCACGAGATTTTTTCCAATTGCACGGGATTTTAAAGGAATGCGCGGGGTGCGGAGGCAAAAAGATAAGGTCTGGAAACAATATTTTGGGTACGAACGGAAACCATGCGGTGTTTTGTGAAAAATTCGCGGTATAAAGACAAACGCGGGCGGTTTTTAATAAAAATTCTTGGAGCGGCTTGCCATTTTCAGTTTCGGTGAGAAAATAAACTCTTAAACAGCAAATTTTGTTTATCCACACCCAACTTCAGGGTATGCTCCTCTAACTTGTAATCACGCCCATTTTTTCCAAACCAGACCTCAATGGAGAATGTAAAGCAAATTTGACATAAGGGGAAAAGTATGATGTGAAGATCGATTTTGAAGGGAAACGGATTCACCCGTCGGAATACAATGCAGTGGAAAAAGACATATACGCATATATCCAGGATGTGTTGAAAATAAAACAAGCGGAAGAGGATTAATTTAAGTAAAGTCCGAACCAGGATACACTTGATGAAAGGATGCACAGGATAATGGTTTAACGGCATCCGGCATCACGGTCATCTAAATCATCCCACTCATCCCGGTTCAGACAATTATCCTTTCCGATCTCCCTCTTTTCAAATAGGGAAATTCCGCCTGTCCCGTTTTATTTCCGATGGTCATGGGTTTTCGATTCCGTAGGGGCGCACCTGCGTGTGCGCCCGCCTTTGTTATCGTAATTCGCGGTCAATAATTATATTGAATAAACGAGGAAAGGGCAGACCTGCGTGTCTGCCCGACATCTTTAATATACACTTGAATTTTTTAATAAATTCCGGTAAAATAACCAGTATGTCGAATGAGAATAGACATCCTGGTCAAAATTCGCAATATTTGCTGTGGCAATTACCCAAATTTCCGTTTGATTATCTGTACCTTATGAACCTTTTAAAAAGCTACAGTTCCCCCAGGGACAAGATCAGCCGGATGATAAAGAAAAAGGAAATCATCCAGGTGAAAAAAGGTCTTTATGTATTATCACCGGATTTTGGATCGCGAATCAATCTTCGCTCCCTGGCCAACATGATTTACGGCCCCTCTTATATATCCCTGGAATATGCCCTCTCTTACTGGGGCTTGATTCCCGAAAAAGTCGAAGAAATCACCAGCATGACAAATAAACGTAATAAGATTTTCCAAACACCGTTGGGGACCTTTTCCTATAAATACCTGGAGAATTCGAAATATTCCGTCGGAATCGAGCGAATTCCCGATGAAACCGGCCCCTTTTTAATTGCATCTAAAGAAAAAGCCATTTGTGACAGGTTGGCTATGATTAATGATGTCAACAGCAAAGAAATGGTTGTATGCTTGCAAGAGGAATTACGATTGGATATGGATGAGCTGCCGGGGCTTGATATCGTTTTGATCCGGGAAATTGCCCGGGTTTATAAAAAGAAATCCGTCACTGCCTTTTATAAATGGATGATGAAAAATTGCAGCTTTTGCAAGAAAAGTTAAGCGCCGTCGATATTGAGCAAATCAAAAAAGATGTTCAACCTTTTTTGAAAGATAAGCAAGAATTGGATCTGTGGAGCCGGGACTTCTTCCTCGATATTATAGAATCCATTGAGATTATTTAGGGAAAACACTAGGTGCCAGACCAATTTTTTCTGCACTTTTCAGATAGAAGCCGAATCGAACAGCCAGGAATAATCGAAGGGCATGAGGCAGTGAACCAATCACGACTCTATTCATGTAGGGGTGAACCGGCGCCCCCGTGTCTGCCCGATTCCCGGTTAATGAACCGGAAAAAGGATAATTGTTAATTGTCAATTGTTAATGGTTAACTGTTAATGATCAATG
>JAUPLE010000521.1 GCA_030837085.1 Acidobacteriota bacterium
ATAATAAATCCATCGTGGAGAAAATCGAAACCCTGGAAGAGGTTTATATCCCTGTTACCGTTATCGGAGAACTCTATTTCGGAGCATTTAAATCTCAAAAAATTGAAAAAAACCTGGAGAGTATTTCCAACTTATTAGATACAGCTAATGTTTTGGATGATAATGCAGAGACTGCAAAAGTATATGGCGAAATAAAGAACAATCTCAAGAAAAAGGGAAAACCTATCCCGGAAAATGATATCTGGATTGCCGCTATAGCTAGATATAATGCATTAACATTGCTTACAAATGATGAGCATTTCAAGGAGATATCCGATTTAACCGTTGAATTCCTTCGCGGTGCAGACTAAAGCCGTCTATTCATCATTCCATTTTATCCCTCCGTGTCCGTCTGTGGCTGAGAGAAAAGGGGTGTTCCTTTAAAAACCTGCACCGTTTATCTGGACAGCGATTTATCCGAAGAAAACAAGGAACTGATGCGGCAATATGGAGCAAAATTTGAATAAAATGATGAATGCTGAATGATGAAGCAAAAACAGGAAGCGTGGAAGTGAGGAAGAGCGGAAGAGGATAAAAAATGGGGGTTACCAGCAATTTTGTGGCTTGAAAGAAAACCTCCGGTCTGTTATAATCTAGTAATTAAGGTAAAAGTGGTTAAATCACTCAACAAATCCTTTTGAAAGTCTTAAAAAAATATTTATCAAGAGCCTAGTTCATTTTCAGCGGCGGTAGCTTATATTAATATCAATTAAATCTCATTCTATTCGAGGTATTCTATGGAAAAAATCGATCCCCAAAATATCGGGAATATCCTTGCATTAACTCCCATACAGGAGGGGATGCTCTTTCACTATTTAAAAGACCCGCGCAGCGGCCTCTATTTCGAACAATTAAGCCTGGAAATTTCCGGCTCCATCGATGCGGCTCTTTTTGAAAAAGCCTGGAACGTGGTCATCCAATCTAATGAAATGCTGCGCACTGTATTCCGCTGGGAAAAAGTGGAAAAACCTTCGCAGGTCATCTTGAGAGAACACCTATGCGAAATAAGATACCATGACCTGGCAAGAATGGATGATGATCAAAAGAAAACGGCGTTGGCAAAGGTCAAGACCGACGATAGGGACGAAGACTTTGATTTAACCCGCGTCCCTTTCCGGGTTATTTTATGCCAACTGGCTGAAACCCAGTATGAAATGATCATCAGTAACCACCATATTTTATATGATGGCTGGAGTAACGGGATCATTTTGAAAGAGTTTTTCAATGCCTATTACAGCTTGTCTAAAGGAAAGCAGCGGCTAAAGCTTCCTGTCAAAACTTCCTTTAAGGAATTTGTCAGGTGGCTGCAAAACCAGGATAAAATTAAACAAGAACAATATTGGGGTAATTATTTAGCAGGTTTTGAGATGGCCGCGGAATTACCTATAAAGAGGAAAAATGAAAACACAACCGGGGTGGGTGATTATTCAATAATCCTGGGAGAAGATATACAAAAGGAGTTAGAATATTTTAGACGAAACAACAAAGTCACTTTGGCTTCGATTTTCTTTTCAGCCTGGGGATTATTGCTGCAAAGATATTGCGGCGGTGAGGATGTGGTTTTCGGAACAACAGTTTCGGGCAGGTCTGCCGGTGTGAAAGGCATCGAGGATATGGTGGGATTGTTTATTAACACCATTCCTTTGAGAATAAATACAAACGCTAATGAAAAAATAATCGATGTGGTTTTACGGACAGATCAAATCTTGCGTGACCGTGAAGAGTTTGAAAATACACCGCTGATGGATATCGGGGGTAGAGACGTTGCGCGCAACGTCTCTACATTATTCGATACGATCCTTGCCATTGAGAATTACCCCCTGGATGGTCACCTGCTGCCGGAAGGCTGCCCATTATCGATCACTTCATATGCCATGAGTGAAAACACTCATTATGATTTATCCGTGGGCATTATGCCGTTTAATGGGCTTGAAATTAAATTTTCCTACAAACAGGAATTATTTGATAATGACACCATTGAAACCCTGGCCGGACATTTTAAAACAATTATTCAAAAGCTTATAGAGCAGCCGGAAACGGTCTCATCGCAATTAGAAATCATATCCATCGGGGAGAAGAGTCGTATTTTATATGAATTTAATAGTACAGCGGCGGATTACCCGGCAAACAAAACCATTCATCAATTGTTCGAAGAACAGGTAGAAAAAAGGTCGGACGCTGTCGGACCGGTCGGACCGGTCGGACTGTCCTACAAAAAATTAAACGAGCAATCGGACCGCCTGGCCGGGTTATTAATCGAAAAAGGTGTCCAGCGCGATACGATTGTGGGTATTATGGTGGAACGGTCTATTGAAATGGTCATTGGAATTTTTGGCATTTTAAAGGCAGGTGGAGCGTATTTGCCCATCGATCCCGATTACCCGCAAGAGCGTATTGATTATATGTTAAAAGACAGTGGTGCGCAATTGTTGGTTAATGAAAAATTTTTCGGGGGAGTTAGGGGGGCGGTTTTACAAAAAAGCCCCCCTACTGGCTCAAATCTTGCCTATATTATCTACACTTCCGGTTCGACGGGGAAGCCCAAAGGGGTAATGATCGAGCACCGGTCTGTTGTCAATTTATTATTTGCGCTGCAAAACCAATACCCTTTCGCTCCGTCCGATAGTTATCTATTAAAGACATCTTATACCTTTGATGTTTCGGTAACAGAGTTATTTGGCTGGTATATGGGCGGAGGGAAATTAATCATTTTGGAAGTCGGGGATGAAAAAGACCCAGAGGTAATATTAAACTGGGTCCAGCGGTATTGGGTCACTCATATCAATTTTGTACCGTCTATGTTTAATGCGTTTTCAGACTTTGTAACTGAAGAAAACAAAGGCCGGTTATCCGGTTTGAAATATATTTTCCTGGCGGGAGAAGCATTGTTATCTTCGCAGGTAAAGAAGTTCACGGATTTAAATACAGCCATTGAATTGGAAAATATCTATGGTCCGACAGAAGGAACGGTCTATGCCAGCAAATATTCATTATCCGAATGGAATGGAATTGACAGTGTGCCGATTGGTAAACCATTACCCAATATCGAATTATATATTTTGGATAAATACAATCATTTGCAGCCGCCGGGGATAGTTGGTGAATTGATTATTACCGGGTCAGGCACAGCCCGCGGCTATTTAAATCGGCCCGAATTAACCAGGGAGGCTTTTGAAAAAGCCCCCGCCGGTACGTACCCCCCAAAACTTTTGATTAATCACCACTCACCACTTTACCACACCGGTGACCTGGCACGTTGGTTAAGTGACGGCAATATCGAATTTTTAGGCCGGATCGATCAACAGATTAAGATACGGGGATTTCGTATCGAATTGGGTGAAATTGAAAATCGCTTATTAAAACACAAAAAGATAAACGAGGCAGTAGTATTGGCTAAGGAAGATACAATCGGGGATAAATACCTGGGAGCATATTATGTTGCAAGTCTAGAAATCCCCGTGATGGAATTACGGGAATATTTACAAAAAGATTTACCGGATTATATGATACCGTCCTATTTTATGAGGTTGAACAAAATACCGTTAACACCCAGCGGGAAAGTAGACCGTAGGGCGTTACCCGACCCGGAATTGAAACCTCAAGAAGTATATATGGCCCCCAGGAATAAAATTGAAAGGAAATTGGTAGAAATATGGGGCAGAGTGTTGGGTAAAGGTAGATCCGTAAACCCAATAGGCATCGATGACAATTTTTTCCGGCTGGGCGGACATTCTCTAAAAGCAACTTCACTGGTATCGCTGATTCATAAAACATTTAATGTGCAAATACCACTGGGGGAAATATTTAAAAGACCTACAATTCGCCAACTTTTTGATTATATAAACAATGCGGTTAAAGAGCAATACGTCTTGATAGAACCGGTGGAAGAAAAAGAATACTATATGTTATCTTCGGCAGAGAAGCGATTATACGTTCTACAGCAGATGGATAATGTCGGAACGGCATATAATATTTCCGCGGCCTGGATATTGGTAGGCAGAATCGATGAAAATCGCCTGGAGCAATCGATTAAAACACTTATCCTGCGACATGAAAGTTTACGGACCTCATTTGTGGTCATCGGCCAGGAACCAATCCGGCGAATCCATGAACAAGTACAATTTAAGATCGAATCAAAAGTTTTTGGTCCCACCTTTTTTCAAAAAGGTGGGTTTGATTTATCGCAAGCGCCGTTAATCCGTGTGGGTTTGAGAAAAATTGAAGAGGAAGAACATATCCTGGTTGTGGAGATGCATCACATCATTTCGGATGGGGTATCGGCGGAAATTCTTATCCGGGAGTTTACAACTCTTTACCAGGGAGGAGAATTACCGGCAATAAGCCTGAGGTATAGAGATTATGCGGAATGGCAAAAACGTTCGAAACAGGGAGAAAACTTTTTAAGACAGAGTGCTTACTGGAAAAAAGAATTTGCAGGGGAAATTCCCGTGCTTGAACTGCCCGGCGATTATGCCAGACCCGCGGTTCAAAGTTTTGAAGGGGACAGGATTAGTTTTACCATCGGCAGGGAAGTGGTTGAATCGTTAAATTCATTGGCATTTACAATGGGGGCGACGGTGTATATGGTATTGATTGCCGCATATGGTATCTTTTTAGCGAAACTAAGCGGCCAAGAAGATATCATCATAGGGACGCCCGTTGGTGGACGCCGATATGCCGAGTTTGAGAACATTATCGGGGTATTTGTCAATACCCTGGCTTTAAGAATGTATCCAGCAGGTGAAAAGAGTTTTATCGAATTTTTGGGAGAAATAAAAGAAAGGACTTTAGAGGCTTTTGAGAACCAGGATTACCAATATGAAGACCTGGTGGATGAGTTGGCGGTAGGTCGGGATGCCGGACGTAATCCATTGTATGATGTTATGTTTGTGCTGCAAAATATGGGGAGTGGTGAGTTAGAGATTCCCGGGTTAAAATTGATATCCAATGACCTGGAAAACAAAACATCCAAATTCGATCTGACATTAACCGCGGTTGAAATTAAGGGGGAACTGGAGTTTACATTCGAATATTGTACAAAATTGTTCAAGCATGAAACCATGGGACGATTTATCATTTATTATAAGAACATCGTATCCATTATAA
>JAUPLE010000057.1 GCA_030837085.1 Acidobacteriota bacterium
TATATCTCATAAGAACGGGATTGAGCAGTGGACAGCCGTAAACGCATATGATTCAGAAAATAAATTATGTGATTACCCGTGTTTTCGATATAATCTTGTATCCCTTTGGATTTATCAACCCCTTCTGGGGGGTATTGTTTTTAAGCATCCTCATGGCGTTTGTGGTGCTGATGATTTATAAAAAAATATCCTCTCCAAAGACCATTAAAATCACCAAGGAAAAAATAAAAGCCAATATCCTGGCCATCCGGATTTACAAAGATTTCTGGAGAGTCATACTCAGTTCTTTTTTCAAAAGTTTGTATTATACCGGAAAATATTTTTCCTTGAATCTTGTGCCGCTTTTGGTAATCATTCCCATTCTTTTCCCCGTTTTCGTGCAGATGGATGTACGTTACGGCATGCGGCCGTTCCGGGTGGGAGAGGAAATCGTTATCAAAGCATGGGTTGCCCAGGACCCCATTGGCCTGGAGGCGCAGCTCCTTGAAAATGGGAATATCAAAACCAAAATGAATCCCGTGTTTATCAACGGCTTTAGTGATGAGAAGAAACAGCAGCCCATCAAGGAGATTGATTGGAAAATAGAGGCTGTCCGGGCCGGGATATCCAATATCCAGGTAAAAATAAACACCCGGGCCTATGAAAAATCTTTGATTATCGGGAATTACAGCGGTGCGCTGTCCAACCGGAAATACAGTGAATCCACCTGGGGTCATTTCCTATACCCGGTGGAAGGGTTGTTCGGCGAAACAGGGGTAGTAGAAGATATATATATAGAGTATCCCGGCGCCGTTATCTCGTTTGCCGGGTTGAAGATGCATTGGTTGATATACAACATTGTGTTGGTGGTAATCATTGCCCTGGCGTTCCGCAAACGTTTCGGCATAGAATTTTAAAAGAGTTTAGCCAGGGACGGAAGGGACACGCGGACTATCACTGAAAAAAATAATGTAGTTCCGCACATCGTGGTAAGCGCTTTGAAAATTATTCGTAATGTGACCACATCCGAATAACTTTAACAATCTTTTTTTCTTTAATAATTTGATAAACCAGTCGATGTTTGATATTAATTCTCCTGGAATAGGCGCCGTCAAGGTCGCCTACCAGCTTTTCAAAGGGAGGAGGTTTTTGAAAAGGGTTTTGCCGGAGAATGTTTAATAATTCCTCGGCTTTTGGGCGCAAGCCGGCGGCGCTTAGTTTTTTAGCATCATGCTGAGCCTTTTTAGTATAAAACAATTTCCAACTCACCAGTTCAATTCCTCAGAACATTCTTCAATCGGCGTTTGCATGCCTTCACGAATAGATTCTCTCATACCGGGGATAGAGAGTAAATAAAGTGTTTCCTGGATAGCACTCCAATCTTCCTCAGCAATAAGAATCGCGTTTGCTCTTTTACTTGTGATGGTAACAGGCGCGTGGTTTGCAGTTATTTCGTCGATGAGCCGATACATTTTAGACCTGGCTTCGGTTGCAGAGATTGTTGTCATTTTTTCCTCCGTCATTAATGTACGCCAAAACGTACGTTTTGTCAAGCGCCAGGAAAAGAGCACTGCGAAAGCACTGAATTTTTACTCAGCGTAACCCTTGCCTTCGCACAAAAAATATGTTATAATAGGACACTAAGATAAATCACATATAAGAGGTATAAAATAAAAACCAAGGAGGTAAAATGGTAAAAGAAAAAGACAAAAAAGAGAAACCCGAATCCCAAAAGGCTGCCAAAGAGGAAAAGCCCAAACAGGCCAAAGCCGCAAAAAAAACAGGAAAAGCGGAAGCGCCGGTTGAAGAAACCCCTGAAAAAACCGGGAAAGTAGAGGAAACCGAAGCACTCGTAGAAACAAACGCGGAAAAATTCGAATTTCAATCCGAAGTCCAACAACTCCTGCATATTTTGGTCTACTCGCTCTACCAGCACAAGGAAGTCTTTGTAAGAGAATTGATTTCCAATGCCGTGGATGCTTTAAATAAAGTCCAATTCGAGTCCTTGCTCAATTCCGATATCGAAGACAAAGACCTGGATTTCAGGATCGATATCACCATGGATAAGGACAAGAAAAAATTCATCATCGAAGATACCGGCATCGGTATGACCAAAGAAGAATTAATCGAAAATATCGGGACCATTGCCCATTCCGGTACAGTGGAATTCATAAAGCGGCTCTCGGAATCCGAGAATGCCGATAAAATGAACCTGATCGGTCAATTCGGCGTTGGTTTTTATTCCAGTTTCATGGCCGCCGATGAGATTCATGTGCACACCAGGTCCTATAAAAAAGGCAGCAAAGGTTACCTCTGGAAATCGAAAGGAGATAACAACTATACCATTGAAGAAAAAGGCAAAAAGCACCGCGGGACCCGCATCGAGCTATTTTTAAAAGAGGACGAGAAAGAATTCCTGGAAAAATACAGGATTAAAAGCATCATCGGCACTCATTCCAAGTTCGTTCCCTTCCCAATATACCTTGAATCCGAAAAGATCGACAGCAAAGAGGCTATCTGGACCCAGCCCAAATCCCAGTTGAAAGAGAAAGATTACAATGAATTTTTCAGGTTTTTCCTGAATGCCACCGATGACCCGGAAACTTACCTTCATCTTTCTTCCGACGCACCGGTCCAATTTAACGCCGTCATGTATGTCCCTAAGGTCAATTCTGAAATTTACGGGTGGGTAAAAAGCGATCCCGGGTTGGACCTTTATTCGAGAAAAATACTGATTCAAAAAGCGTGCCGCGACATTTTGCCCGAATATTTCCGGTTTATTAAAGGCGTTGTGGATTCGGAAGACATACCGTTGAATATTTCCAGGGAGACGATCCAGAGTAATATCCGGATTGAAAAAATCAAGAAGTTTATCCTGAAAAAAGTCTTTGACCACTTGAATGACATCAAATCGAAGGATATGGACAAATACTTGAACATCTGGAAAAATTTCCAACGGAATTTTAAAGAGGGTGTACCGAACGAATTTGAATTTCGTGAACAACTGGCGTCGCTGCTGTTGTTCTATTCTTCCAAAACCCCGGAAGATAAATATACCGACCTGGACCAGTACATCGGACGCATGACCGGCGACCACTACGAAATATACTATGTAATGGGCGCCAATTACGATGCCATTGAAAAGAACCCGGCCCTTGAAGCTTTTAAAAAGAAAGATATAGAAGTACTGTATTTCATCGATCCCATGGATGCCTGGGCTGTCGATCATTTGCAGACATATAAAGGAAAAATGTTTCGGCCGGTGGAAGCAGCGGATATAAAACTGGATGACGAGGAAACAGAAAAAAAGAAACAAGAAGATGAAAAAGAAAAAGAACAGTTTAAAGATGCCGAAAGCCTGGCCACTTGCCTCAAAACCATTTATGGCTCTAGAATTGAGGATGTCAAAATATCGCAGCGCCTGGTAGATAGTCCCTGTGTCTTGATAAGCTCGAAATCCGGGCCTTCTCCCCAGTTGGAAAGGATCATGAGATTGCAAAACCAGAAGGCTGATTTTTCTAAGAAAGTATTGGAGATCAATCCCAAGAACAAACTGATCCAGGAAATGATCCGCATCCACAAAGTGAACCCGGTTTCCCAGGAACTGAAAACATTGGCCCTCCAGTTGTTGGACAACATGATATTACGGGAAGGGGTAATCGAGGAGATCGATTATATTGTTCCCCGCATCCAGGATATTATGTATGAAGCGGCCAAAAGTTTCCTGAAAGAAGAAACAAAAGAATAAATAAAAGTTTTGGGAGGTCCAGGAACCTTTTTTCAAAAAGGTTCCTGGATCAACGACAGCAATTCTCGCTGCCATGAAAATATCACAACGATGTAGGGGTTTGATTCATCAAACCCAAAAATGTGAAGGGCTTGATAAATCAAGCCCCTACATGATAAATCAAGCCCCTACGGAAATATGGAAAAGGCAAGACAACAAACAAAACCATTATTTTCATCGTCTCAGGGCGAGGGCAAAGCCCTCATGACGAACTGCCATGAAAATAGCCGCGAAGAACGCGAAGATACGCGAATTGTCTGCCCTTTGCCCTCATCCCGAATGCGGAAATCCTCAAAACGGATGCCGACATCGGCATGGATTTAAATGAAAGAGGGATTTCTCCTCCCGCAGGGATTAAGATAGCAGGTACAAGAGCCGAATATGATGCCGATTTACCCTTGTAACGATGAGGGGACAATCAAATACCCCATCTTTATATCACATCACCAAAGCATATCCGATTTTTAAAAAAAACGTGCGATTGGCCTGGGGCAATCCCATTCCACTGTACCCATAATAATTATCGGTATATCCCAGGAATAATACTGTTTGAGGATTCAGTTTATAAGAGAAAAGGATTTGCGTGAAAAGATGCCGGAATTCCGGGTCTATCGTGTTGATATACAGATCGGTATTATACCGGTAATCCACGTACTGTAAAATGGTTCGCAAAAACATCCGCTTATTAAACTGGTAAGCCAGACGCAATTCACATTGGTTGGCGGTATACAACCGCTGGGAATTTTCCCACATACGTTCAAATTGGTAAGCGAGATTTAACTGCCAATGCCTCCCGATATTGTATGTCATCCCGGGTTCTACATTGATACGCCTCCCCTGCCTCGTATTGGCGTAATCGATATTGTCTCCCCCTAGAGCATTAAAATGGATGTGCATGGTCCCGATGGGATTCATGCAGTGATGCAGGAAAAACCAGTTCAGATCAAATACCTTTTCATTGTAAACCTTCCGGTTGCGGCCGATTTGAATAATTGTATGCATTTGCAGTGGACCCTCATATTGAAATTGTATTGCAGCGTCCCGATTAAGCAGGTTACCGTCATTATCCCTCATCCGGATATACTCCCCTTGCAGGTTAAAGGTGGTCCACCAGCGCCCCGGTTTGGCATACCACGTATAATCCGCTATACCGTAAGCCGACCGGATGCCCACGCGGGGAATAAACCCTAAATCCGCACGGAAATCCCGGTCAATATCCTTGTACTCGAAATATAAATCCAGGTTCCGTGTATTGTGACTATAAACAATATCCAATGCTTTCCCGTCAAATTTACCCGCGGGCTGACCAAAATCCAGTACCACATCTTCAGGGTAGCGGGTACTGGAACCCATGATTTGCATCATAACTCGATCCCGTGATGTAAAACGGAAATCACCGTCAAATCCCAATACACGATTGAAATAGTTATTTCCCTGCCGGTTGGTAAAAAGCGCGCCCAACGCATATTTATTACCTAAATCCCGGCGATAACGGAATACCATTGCCGTCGTATCCCAGGTCAACAATGTGGCGTCGGAACCCTGGCTCCCAGGAAACACCATGTTTGTCAACCGGTCCCGGGCAATATACGCGCCAATGGTATTGCCTGCTTCTTTACCCGTCAGCTTTACCCCCCAGGAAGGTTCTCTCAGGGTGCGCGTATAAACGGCATTTAACCGGGTATCAAAAAAATCCCCACCCTCGGTGAAAAACGGTCGCTTCTCCGAATAGAAAAGTGCAAAAGGCTCATTAATATCCAATTGCAGCGCATCCGCTTCCACTTGCGAAAAATCCGGGTTAATCGTCGCACTCAGGGTTAGATTGGGCGTGAAACCCCAACGGGCGGTGATACCGGGATCTAATTTCTTATCCGTGATAAACGGGCCCTGGGTTTCATTCTCCCTTTTCTGTTTAATATGGGCCACAATCGTCGGATCCAACTCGATATTCTTTCCCGGTTTGACGCCGTTAAAGCCCACCAGTTTTATCGATTGGCACAGGTAACAGTTGTTATTCCTGTCACGGGGAAAAGTCCCAATGTGGTGCCGCACTCTACGGAGATAACTGCGAACGGCGTCAAAACCCCAAACCTGGTCGCCGTCTTTGCGTTGGAAGCGGAGGGAACTGAAGGGGATCGACATCTCCACGAAATAACCTTGTTCATTGATACGCCCCCCGGAATCCCAGATAGCGTCCCAGGTTCCTCCATCGCCAGTGCTGACTTCGATAAAATCCGTCTGTATTCCCAGGGGATTGCATAAAAAATCGAAAGAGCGGCGTTCATCATTGAAGGTATCCAGGATAACCCCCACCCAGTCCTGGTTACTGGTATTGTCACGGTCGCTGATCCTCGCCAGAATCTGCGTAGGGTCCGGGTCGTACGCGCGAAAAGCCACGAAAAGATGCGTCTTATTATTGGCCAGCAGCACTTCGGTTCGCACCGGCGGCGGGATGTTCTCCCCCGGTTGTACCTCGTAGTTTAATTCCAGGACAAGGGCTTTGCGCCAAACCTCTTCGTCAAGAATACCATCGGGTTTAATTTTCCCATCCACACCCGGCACCCGGTACTGTTTATTATTCGTCTCAGCCGCCGCGGCGCCGAAAACAAAGACAACCACTGTAAATAATAGAATCAAAATCATTGGATTCCTGTGTATTCTCATTTTTTTACCTCTCTATAATTAATATTAAAAGCAACACTAGCCATTGATACGTAGTATTCCCATCTCTGTATCGATGAGCAACGTAAGAATACTTAAACGTAAAAAAAACAGAAAAGGTTTATAATTTTGGCGAATAAAAATGGTCCACGAATGACGCGAATTAACAAGAAAAAATTAGCCGCGAAGGTCCCGGCGTCAGTAGCTTAGGGGATGATGATACTATCATTAAACTTAACAGCGATAATGAAGAAACTGGCCTTGCCCAGTAAGTGGGAAGGTAGTCGAATGAAAAAGATTCGTTTTTGGCTCATTAATATTCCAGGGCGTGTCATTTTGGAAGGCAAGGAATTGATTGTTCGGCTTACCCGTGGTCATCCAGCAATGGAGTTACTGGTTCATGTAAGAAGGCAGATCAGCCGTTTAGATGCATTTTCACCAGGATGAAAGCAAACGTTGGTAATAAATAAAAATTATAGGAGGAATAATTGCAAATTGCAGAGGATAAGTGCGCTCTGTTGGCATTTTTACGTCCTTTTTCCGGTTTTTTTTAGCGAATATCTGAAGAAAAAGTGGACAGCCAACCCGATGGCATTAATGATTAGCTAAAAAAAAGCGAACAATTGGCGAAAGCCGGTCTGGGAAAAAGGTGCGGAAAAGTTGGCGGTGAATTCAGGTGAATGAATCCGTTCTCGATCTCCACTGGCTTTGAAAACAATTTCCCCTTTAGAAATTTTAATGTATCCAATCCCGA
>JAUPLE010000522.1 GCA_030837085.1 Acidobacteriota bacterium
AATAGGCAGGTCCAGCTCTTGCTCCACGGTAAATATTATCGCTTTCAAGGCCGTCAATTCAGACTCCAGGACGGTTACTTTGGGACCATGCAAAAACGTGTAGTTTCTTTTGATCACTCGGGGGTAATTGAAGGGTGTAAGGCGCAATTGATGGAGGTTTAGAAAATCGACGCCGATTTCCTTCATCCGGGGAATCGCCTCCTTTAATAAGTGAAATTCATCGGGGATCGCCGGGATTTCCACTGTCACCTTGTCGATGATCCGGGCAGCCAGTTTTACTTTTTCCAATTGATAGTCTACGGCGCCGATATCGAAACGGATTTCATCAAGTCCGGCGTCTCTCAACTGCTTGAGTTTATCCTCGGTGACCAACGTCCCGTTCGTATAGAGCCAAAGGTAAATGCCGCCGGCGAATTTTTTTTTGACTTTCGCTGCAAAGGTTAATGATTTTTCAAAGGTCAGGAAGGGTTCCCCGCCGCTGATACTCACCCCGGTGAAACCGAATTTGGTTATGTAATCGATGTAATCATCGACATTGGGAAACGGGACCGTGTTGGTCATGGGATCATCCGTTTCCGTTTGTTGGGAGGGGCAGTAAAAGCACCGGCTGTTGCAGGTCCCATTGATAAATAAACAGGACCATGAACCCTCGATACAAATCCGGCAGCCGGGCGATAATTTCCGACAGTCCAGCTTGGTTCCATTACAGCAGGATTTTACGTCCAGTGCAAACAAATCTTCCAGCAGCTCGTTTCTTTCGGTGGAGGCTTTTTCTGCTTCTTGCCCTGTCGGCCACCTCAGGGCGTTGTATTTTTCGCCGTATTCAAGTTTATTTCCTTCTATCATCCGATCTTTTTCAATCCCGGATATTCCATTCATGTGGTGCATTATCGTATCCTCGTTGGACCAGGCAGTGCCTGGTCCTTACAAAACTGGTAAAGAATTTCATTAAGGCTATTTATATATACACCAAATAGGATTATTTTAAAAGAGGGAAAAGCAAATATTATTATATTGCTTTTTATGCTAATTTGTTATAAACTGCCCGGATGGTCAGTGTACAAGGAAAAAGTCAAAAAAAGATCAAAACGGCTAAAAATCGCCTGGATGAAGACGTGGTGAAACGGGGCCTGGCGCCTTCCCTGGAGAAAGCGCGGGCTTTTATCATGGCCGGGGAAATCCTGGTCAAGGGCCAGGTGGTCTATAAAGCTGATACCATGGTGAAACCGGAATACCCTGTTGAAATGAAAGAAAAATATCCTTATGCTTCCCGTGGGGCCGCTAAAATCGAAAAACCCTTCGCGGAATTTGCCATCGTTGTGAAAGGAATGAAAGTGGTGGACATCGGCATCTCCACCGGTGGTTTTACCGACTACATGCTGCAAAATGGGGCGGAAGCGGTAGTAGGGGTGGATGTCAACATCCGCCAGGTGGATGATCGGTTGAAGAAAGAACCTCGTTTGCTGTTGATTGAAAAAAATGCCCGTTTCCTGGAAGTCGGCGACATTTCTTTCGAACCGGATTTGATTACCATGGATGTCTCCTTTATTTCAGTGACTAAAATTCTCCCGGCCCTATCGGTATTTAAAAAAGCCAGGATATTGACGCTTATTAAGCCCCAGTTCGAAGCGCGCCGGGAAGATGTGGAAAAGGGCGGCGTCATCCGGGAAAAAGAGAAACGCATTGAAATCCTGCTGGAATTGAAAAAGAAGATCCAGGAGTTGAATT
The DNA here is from genome assembly GCA_030837085.1 of Acidobacteriota bacterium. GTDB lineage: Bacteria > Acidobacteriota > Aminicenantia > UBA2199 > UBA2199 > JAKAGC01. Next base: position 1,729 of record JAUPLE010000522.1, read on the forward strand.
ACGCTGTTACCGGTTTCACTTCCGCCGGGATTAAAGGCAGAAAAGGTAACCGTGAATATTTTTTTCTCCTGGAGTATGGAAAAAAAGTGTCTATTAGTGATACAATAATAACTCATGCAGACGATATATAAAAAAGCCGGTATCGTGGTCAAGCCTCATAACGAAGTGGTATTCTACTTGAAATCGGCCATCACGATTTTGAAACAATTAAACGTTGAAGTGGTTCTTGAAAAAATAGCCGCGGATTTAATCGAGGCGAGCAGTGATGTTACGAGGGATGAGATCGCTTCCCGCGTCGATGTTATCATATTGATCGGCGGGGATGGAACTTTCTTATCCGTCGCCACCCAGGCCGTGGAAGCCCAGATCCCGGTGGGCGGTTTCAACCTGGGGACGCTCGGTTTCCTGACCGAATTAAACAAAGATTTACTGGAAGAGAAATTGATCGAGATTTTTTACGGTCAGTCTACAGTTTCCGAGAGAAAACTGCTGGAAATTGAGTTTAAGGGAGAGCGACTGCTTGCCCTGAATGATGTTGTGGCCAATCGGGGAAATATCTCCCGGGTGAGCAAACTCTTGCTGGAGATCGACCGGGAGCGGGTAGTAGAATTTAGCGGCGATGGACTCATTATTGCTACACCCACCGGTTCCACTGCTTATTCCCTGGCTTCCGGCGGGCCCATCGTGTCCCCCAGGGTGAACGGGTTTATTGTTACCCCGATATGTCCGCATTCATTGACGTTCCGGCCCCTGGTGGTGCCGGATCATTCAAAGATCAGGGTAACGTCCATGTCTGAAAATAATAGGGTGTTTTTTACGGTAGACGGCCAGAAAGTACTACCTATGGATACTGGAGATACATTCGAGGTCGGTCTTTATAATAAAAAGTTGAAGATGATCGTGGCAAAAGAGATGAATTATTTTCGACTCTTGAATGAGAAATTGAACTGGGGTATTTAGGGAGGCCGCCATGAGAACAAGGTTTATCATTTCCGCTTTAGCCATTTTTTTAGTGTGCTGTTGTGTATTCCCGGTGGAGTTATTTTCCGCCGGCAGCGGCGACGCTGATTTCAACAAAGCGATCGCTTATCTATTGATAAAAGACACGGAGACGGCCAAACGTTTTTTTAAATTGTACTTTAGCCGGGAGCCCAATCCAAACCTTGAAAACGGTTTTAGATTGTTGACAGAGGGAAAATACCAGGACGCTGCCCACCAGTTTAGCTATTTCCTTGATATAAGTCCCCGTTCTACCTTTGCGTTGGTAGGAATTGCGCTGTCCACTTCCACCATGGCGGTATCTAACTCCGGGGAGTTGTTAAAACGGGCTATTCGACTGGAACCCGGGACTTCGTCCGCCTTTCTTTGCCTGGGTATGCAATATATGCAGGAAAAGAATTATCCCCTGGCTGAAGAGAATTATAAGCGGGCGTTGGCGCTGGACAACGTCCCGGAATATAAAATTTTACTGGCGCGCTTGTACCTTGATATGAATAAACCGGATGACGCCCTGGCCCTGGTCAAGAGCGAAGCAGACCGTTTGCCGGAACATTTTCATTTTAATTTCCTGGTGGCCCAGGCCCTCTTTAAATCCAATCGTTTGAGCGAACTGGGTCGCTACAGCCAGGCTGCGCTCGACGCTCAACCCGGCAACAATGATGTACGGTTATTAATGGCAAACTATTATTTAAGCCAGGATGACGCCCATAAAGCAAATCTTATTCTTAAAGGTCTGAAATTTGAGGATTACAATGAAGATTATATGAAGGCTTACGGTCATGCGCTGGTTTTGCTAAAGGATAAAAAGGCCAGGGATTACTTGTATGAAGTTTTTGCCAGGAAAAAATGGGATGAGGATATCAACCGCTTATTGGGGCTTTACCATTTGTGGATGGGCGATAAGGGTGTTGTGCAACACTGGATTTGCAGGACTATCTTGAGCGGCGCGGAAACCAGCCGGTTAAAGGGGGTATTTCTCAGCGAATATCAATATCCAGGATATAAATTTATTCCTTTTTTCGATGTTAAACAGGTGGTTTGGATCAATGAAGATACTTTATTAGCGGCGGCTTCGAAGGAGAGCGGTGAGCCGGACAAAATATTCATCATCGATATGGCAAAGATGCAGGTACTTCAAGCCGTTTCTTTAAATGGGAAATTCCAGGAAGTTTTTGTTTCCGCGAATCGTGAGAACATGGTACTTTGCTCGACAGCCGAAGACAACGCGGGGGTATATCTTTATGCTGTGACCGTAGTGGGCCGTAATATCAGGTTACAGCCCATTTGGGATCAACCCGTCGCTATGTCGTCGGTGTTGGTGGGCTTTGACCGAACCGGGGCGCAAGCTTATATCACCGACCGTAAGATCGAAGCCCTGGCTTTTTCATCGCCCTTTTCCCAGGTTGACCAATATGGCAAGAAAAAACCGGTTTACCCTGTCTATCCTTTTCCTATATACAAATATAATTTTATCAACCGGAATTTTGTCAAGTTGCAGGAAGTGGGATCGGTTGGTTCCGCCCCGCCTATCGAAGCGTTGAAAAAGTACGCCCTGGTTGCCGATGCAGTTAGTGCCAATTCGGAAGTGCAGGCGCTGGTGAAGAAAGGCCAGGGAATGGACAGTACTTCATCGGAAATGGTAAAAATCTATTTCCCGGGGAATATGGAATCGTTGACCCATTTTATCATTTATATTTCCGATTTAAAAAATGCTTTTTATGGTGTGGTCTGGGATCAAGATAGTAACCGGGTAACGCCGGTGGATGAAACGGTGTTCCTGGGGAAAGATAATTATGCGGAATTAGACATCGTGGATTTCGATCCCGTGAAAAAGGAAATCCTGGTATTAGCAAAAAATGAAAAGGATTTAATACAGTATAATTATGGGAGTCAATCTTCGATCCGGCTGGCAAAGGGGGCGTATAAAGTTTATTACAACCGGCCCGAGAGGATGGTTTATGTATTGAGTGAGCGCAGCGATAAAGTTCTTTTTGCCGGGAGTGGGCTGTTGGTGGTTTCCTTAAGTCCCTATGTCGAAAAAATCGTGACTTCCAAAAAAAACCTGGTAGATATTATTTCCTGTACGAATAATTCCGAGGTCAATTTTACTACCGGCGACGGTGAAATCGTGAAAATGGATGGAGAATATAATTTCACTTATATCGGTCCCGACATGGACGGAAGTATATACGCGGCGTCGCCGTCGGCAAAGCGAACCGCGGCATTTATCAACGGCAAATTGTGGCTAATCGAATAAAAGGCTGAATGGGCATTGCAAAAGCATTTAACAAGGTCAAATTATTTTCGGGGGTTATTTACGCCAATGACCGGGTTTATGAGGAAGCAAAGAAGAAATTAGAAGAACTCTTTTCGCCGGTAGATTTGGAGGCCGGGCCTTTCTCTTTTGATTTTACTACATACTATAACCGGGAGATGGGTTCGCCGTTGTTTCGGCGGTTTATCTCTTTTGAAAAATTGATTTCCCCTGAAGCGTTGCCGGATATTAAAATCCTTACGGATAGGATGGAGATGGAAACCGCGATTAATGGAAACCGGGTGATTAATCTTGATCCCGGGTATTTATCCGAGGCCAATGTGATCATTGCCACCACCAAGAATTATTATCAACGGATTCCTTTGAGTAAAGGGATTTACGCTCACATGGAGTATGTGATAAAGAAGAAGAAATTGTGGACGCTGGAATGGACGTACCCCGATTTCAAGACACTCCAATACATGGATTTTTTTGAAAAGTTGAATCAACTATTTAAACAAAGTAAAAGTTAAGTTATCCGAAACAATTCTATCTTTAAAAAATCAGAATTCCCTATTTTTTCTCCCTGATTAAGTCCCCATGCAGATGCACAAGAAATCTTTTCACTTGCGCGAAGGCTTCGTGCACATGCACGGAGGTCTCGTGCACATGCACGGAGGTCTCGCGTCAATACAAAAAATGTTTCGGTACAAACATCCAGATACAATATGACATATTTTGTTGCGCTAATTACAGATATTTAATTGAATTTAGATGCATCGGAGAGCCATTGAAATATTTTCAATAAAAAAAATGATTTTGTATGTTCTCGTAAAACATTAATTAATGATGATTTCAGCTTATATTGAAGATACGCAACAATTTTGGGTATTTATTAAATACCGCCATTGTGCTAGTATAAAGATTATCTTTTCCAAAATCCCGTTGCTTAACTAAATTATATTTCATTTTCAGATTTTTCCGCAAAATCCCCTAAGGCGGAAGCTTATCCATTAACTAAAATGAACGACCTATCCAAAAGAATTGTTGCGCTCTCGCCCAAACGGCTTATTTTACTAAAAAAAAGACTCCAAAGTGAAGGTATTGAAATTGAAAATCTCCAATTCGGCTTAAAAGACGCCGGCGAGAATGAGTTCCCCCTCCTTGAATCTATCGAGGAAAAGGAATACTACCCCCTAACCTCTGTCCAAAAAAGATTATTTGCCCTTCACCGGTTCGAAAGCTCCAGTACGGTATATAATGTATCATCCATCAAATTGCTGGAAGGACCACTG
>JAUPLE010000523.1 GCA_030837085.1 Acidobacteriota bacterium
ACCTCGAATCCCATTGCATCAAAGGCGGGATTAGCTACCTGGCTCATCCGGGATTCCTGGTTCTCTTCAAAGATACTTTGATGAAAATTTATGAGATTTACAAAATTCTTATGCTTGATCAATACACCTTTGGGACGACCGGTGGAACCGGATGTGTAGATGATATATGCCAGATTTGATTGATGATTGATGAATGATGAATGATGAAGCCCCCGGCAGCCCGCTTTTTTGAAAAAAAGCGGGGCAAAAAACTTTTCATTAATCAAGATTTTTGCCGCACTATCTTTTAACATATAATCGATTCTTTCCTGGGGATAAGCAGGGTCTATTGGCATATAAGCGCTGCCGGATTTTAATATGCCCAATAAGCCGATTATCATTTCAACGGAACGTTCCATCATGATACCAATAATATTGTTTGGAAGGACTCCTTTCTCGATTAATAAACCGGCCAGCCAACCGGATTGATTATTCAATTGATTATACGTTATACAGATAGGGCAGGTTTGCGAACCTGCCCCTACAAGGGCGATATTGTCCGGGATTCGTTCTGCCTGTTCTGTAAATAATTGATGAATGGTTTTATTCTTTGGATACTCTGCCTCTATATCATTAAATTCAAACAATATCCGCTTCTTTTCTTCTTCCGGTAATATCTCCAGGTCGCAAATTCTCTGATTTTTGTTTTTAGCGATGCTTCTTATTATATTTTCAAAATAGACGATAAACCTTTCGACGGTTTCCTGTTTAAATAGTTTTGTACAGTATTCAAACGTAAACCGTAAGCTCTCTTCTACTTCCGTGGCGGCTAAGGTCAGATCGAATTTCGATATTTTATGTTCGGATGCATAGGGTATTAATTTCAAACCAGTGCTTTCTGTTTTTTGAGAACCGGCCTCCTGGACCAAAAACATTGTATCAAACAGCGGGTTACGGCTTACGTCCCTTGTTAAAACCACCTCTTCCACCAGGTCTTCGTACTGGTACTCCTGGTTCTCGAAGGCTTTCAGCGTTCTTTCCTTTACTTCTTCCAGGAAATCGGCAAATTTTTTCTCACTTGATGGATAATTCCTCAATGCCAATGTATTGACAAACATGCCGATGATATTTTCCAGGTCGGCATGCCTGCGGCCCGCCACAGGGGAACCAACTATAATATCTTCCTGGCTGCTTAACCTGGAAAGAAAGACAGTATATAATGCCGCCAATACTATATAAAGCGTCGCCCCAGCTTCCAGCGCCAGGTTTTTTAAGGCACCGGTAGTTTCACTGTTTATCTCAAAATTTATACTGCTTCCTTCAAAAGTCTGGACGGCAGGCCTCGTATAATCGGTCAACAGTTCCAATACCGGGATTTCCCCTTCAAACTGCTTTTTCCAGTAATCACCTTGTTCCAGGACTTTTTTACTTACTTTCTCCCGGTTTTGCCATTCAGCGTAATCTTTGTACTGGAGATTTATTTCCGGCAGATATTTTCCCGAGTATAGGTCTGAAAAGTCCTGCACCAGGACCTGGGTAGACACTCCATCCGATATAATATGATGCATGTCCACTATTAAAATAAACTCTTTTCCCGCTATTTTTAATAATCCCACCCGCAGTAACGGCGCCTGAGACAAATCAAAAGGACGGACGAAAGCTTGAATAGAATGATGAATTTGTTTTTCTTCGTGGTCCTTCTCGGCTAAGTCATAATACTCGAGCTGCAATTCCACTTCCCGGTGTACCTTTTGAACCGGTTCGTCTTTAATTAACATAAAGGACGTCCTGAAACTCTCATGTCGCTGGATTATTTTTTTGAAAGTATCTACGAATTTCTCTTTATCAAGGGCCCCTTGCAGGGAAAAAATGAGCGGAATATTGTAAGTGTTGCTCTCATTATCCAACTGCTGAAGTAGATACAGGCGCTTTTGAGCGGAAGAAAGGGGGTAATATTCTTTTTTCTCGGCTATCGCTATTGCATGGTACTGTGTTTTTTCCGAATCATTTATATATTCCGCTATCCCACGGATGGTCTGTATTCTAAATATATCTTCCAACAATATCGTTGCATTGAATGCCTTGTGTATCCTGGCAATCAATATAATGGCTGCCAGGGAGTTACCCCCTAAATCAAAAAACCGGTTATCGATCCCAATCTTTTTTTCATCCACAGCCAGGACTGCTGTCCACATGTGAACCAATTCTGTTTCCAATTCATTCCTGGGGGCGACATACGCGATTTCCTGGAAGGTTTCCGGTTCCGGCAGTGCATTCCGATCGATTTTGCCGTTCGGGGTAAGGGGGAACCGGTCCATCTGCACATAGAACCAGGGGATCATATAATCCGGTAGTCTTTGTCCCAGGAAACGTCGCAGTTCTTCGGGTTCGATTATTTTATCTGAAATAATATAGGCGCAGAGGTATTTATCGCTGCTTTCTTTTCCTTTTTCCACTACGATTGCTTGCTTGACATCTTGATATTCCAGTATGCAGTGTTCTATTTCTCCCAATTCGATCCGGTATCCCCTGACTTTAACCTGGTAATCGATTCGTCCCAGGAACTCGACATTGCCGTTATGTAACCACCGGGCGCGATCGCCGGTGCGGTAAACCAGGGGGGCTTTTTTGTAAAGCCGCCCCCGCCGGTACAGCCCCCCTGAAAAACTTTTGTCTAAACAGAAGTTTTGGGAAGGTCCAGGGAACCCTTTTTCAAAAGGGTTCCCGGTCGCCGAAGGCGATATAAATCTTTCTGCTGTTAATTCCTCCCTGTACAAATATCCCCTGGCAATACTTTTACCGCCTATAAAAAGTTCACCCGGCACACCCAATGGTAAAAGGGCGCCGTTGCGGTCCAGTATGTAAAATTTTACATTGGGCAGTGGTTTGCCTATGGGAACAATCCCCGATGAGGGGAGGTCTTCGCCGGGAAGGGGTTCGTAATAACTGCTGTCGATAGTGGCTTCGGTGACGCCATAACTGTTTACGATGCGCATTTGGTTTCCGAACCGCATGACCGCTTCTTTAAAATCCCGGTACTGGCACGTGTCAGACCCCAGGATCAGTAATTTCAAGGAATGAATGCCAGCCCCCAGGTTATTTTCGTATACATATCTCAGAAAGGGAATAATATAAGAGGGTGTAGATTCGAAAAGGGAAATCCGGTGGGAATTAATTAATTTATACAGGGTATCCGGGTCTAAAACTGGGGCGGGGTTAATCACCATCTTACCGCTGTTTAAAAAAGTCCTGGCCAGGTCGCCGGCGAAAACATCAAATGAAAAGCTGGCGACCTGTAGTAAACAGACCTCTATCTCTTGCAACCGGTACTCTTTCTGCCAGGCTATCGCCACATTTACAAAATTGTCGTGCTGTACCATGACTCCTTTGGGCTTGCCGGTAGAACCTGAGGTATAAATAACATAAACCAGGTCAGTCTGGCGGTTGACCGACGCAGGATTCTCGGCTGCCTCCAGGTTAATGGCTTTATCTTCGATTGTGATGACCATACCGTGAAAATTGACCGGCGTGGTTGCTTTTAGATGCT
>JAUPLE010000524.1 GCA_030837085.1 Acidobacteriota bacterium
GGGGGGTCCAGGGGGGCGGTTTTCTCGAAAAAAGCCCCCTTTATTTATTGCACTGGCGACCTGGCCCGATGGCTCCCGGATGGGAATATCGAATTTTTAGGTCGAATCGATCACCAGGTTAAGATCAGGGGATTTCGAATCGAAATAGAAGAGATCGAAACGCGGTTATTGACTTTTGAATCGATAAAAGAAGCAGTCGTGGTGGATAGAGCAGATCAACATAATCCCAGCAGCAGGTATCTCTGCGCTTACCTGGTTACCCATAAAAATAACGAAATAGATCCCGACAGTGCTATGCCATTGACAATACCGCAATTGAGAGCATATTTAGCGGCGAAGCTGCCGGAATATATGATCCCTTCTTACTTTATCCAATTAGAAAAAATCCCTTTAACCATCAATGGCAAAGTGGACCGGAAAGTTTTGCCTGTACCTGAAATTGGAAACCATATCCATGCCGGCGTCCGACGTATACCGCCGCAAAATGAGAGAGAAAAAGAATTGGCAAAAATATGGATAGAGATATTATTTCCCGGAGTCGAAACGCCGCCAACGATATGGTTAGATGATAATTTTTTCCACCTGGGGGGTAATTCGTTGAAAGCCACTACCTTAATCTACCGGGTACACCAGGCAATGAATGTCCTTGTTCCTTTTCGGGAAGTATTCAAGAATCAAACCCTTCAGCAGTTTAGCCGGTATATCCGGGAAGCGGATAAAGAACGTTATTTATCTATAAATCCCGTTGAGAAGAAAGAGTACTATCCTGTATCTTCTGCCCAAAAACGGTTATTTATCCTGGATCAATACGAGGAAGTTGGTGTGAGTTATAATATACCTTACACCTTGATTATTGAAGGAAACCTGGATAAAAAAAGGTTAGCAAAAGCCTTTAAAGCCCTTATAAAGCGTCATGAAGCGCTGAGGACCTCTTTTGTAAACATCCAGAGCGCCCCTGTTCAAAAAGTCCATCCAGCCGATGAAGTGAAATTTGAAATTGAAGTGCTGACAAACTCCGGTGGCGCTGAATACGAGAATCAAGAAGAAGTAAACGAATTAATAAAGAGTTTTATCCGGCCTTTTAATCTTTCCGAAGCACCTTTGCTAAAGGTAGGATTGATGGCAATTGAACAAGATAAACATATCCTGGCGTGCGATATGCATCATATCATATCGGATGGAGTATCAATCACCATCCTGGTTAAGGAATTTGCCCATTTTTATACCGATCAAGAACTGCCTGAATTGAGATTGCAGTATAAAGATTTTTCTGAATGGCAAAACCGGTTACTGGTAGGGGATGAAATAAAAAAACAGGAACTCTATTGGTTGAGTCGATTCCCGGGGGAAATACCGGTACTGGACTTGCCAACCGATTACCCGAGACCTCCTGTGCGAAACTTTGCAGGAAGCAGTATTACCTTTGAAACGAGAGCAGAGACCGGTAAAGGACTATATAAGCTTACTGAAACATCGAGTTCCTCCATATTTATGCTATTACTGGCGGCCTACTCTGTATTATTGGCAAAATATACAGGACAGGAAGATATAATTGTCGGTTCTCCCACAGCGGGACGAGTTCACGCGGACCTGGAAAATATAATCGGGATGTTCCTCAATACCCTCGCCCTCAGGAACTCCCCCACCGGCGATAAAACCTTCATAGAATTTTTAGAATTGGTCAAAGAAAATACATTGCAAGCCTTTGAAAACCAGGATTACCAATTTGAAAACCTGGTAGAAAAATTGAATATATCAGTAGAACCAGGCAGAAATCCATTGTTCGATGCCATGTTTATTTTCCAAAACCAGGAAGCGCCGCCTATTAAAATCAGTAATATAAGATTTATACCTTACAATATAGAAAACAAAAGTTCGAAATTAGATTTAATGATTGAAGCCTTTCCCCCTCTTTCCAACGGCGCCATTTTTTTCTGTATAACTTACTCCAGCAAATTATTCAAAAATGAAACCATCTCACTCCTAAAAGACCAGTTCTTGAGAATACTGGATATTGTAGTGGAAAATCCGCATATCAAAATATCAGCCATAGAAAATCTACCGAACCAGCAGAAAGAACAGTTGTTGCTGGATTTCAATGAGGAATTATAAGTTGAACTCACGCAATTGTAAGGAGGAATGAAATATGTTGAATCATCCCATTCAAACCCGGGTGAATGAGAATTTTGATACCTATCACGATCGGATTATCATTGAATGCGGCGATTTGAGTTTATCGTATTCGCAATTGGATGAAAAATCCAATCGCATCGCCAGCACCATTATCGATAAAGGAATAAAAAAAGATTCTTTTATCGGCATCCTACTGGAAGACAGGATAGAGTTAATCTCTACCATCCTGGGTATTTTAAAAGCAGGCTGCGTATTTGTCCCATTAGATTCCAGGTTTCCCGCGGAACGGTTGAAGATAATGCTGCATTCGACAAATACAAAATTCCTATTCTGTGACAGCCATATCCTTGATGAGACCTTATTGCTTTCAATATTGGAAACGCAAGTTACTTCCGCTGCATCTTCCAACAGACCGACAATTCAATACCATTTGAATGACAGTATCTATATTTATTTCTCTTCCGGTACCACCGGGAAGCCCAAAGCTATTATCGGTCAAAATAAAGGATTACATCATTTTATCGATTGGGAAATCCAACGATTTGGTATTATGGGGCGATTCCGGCTCAGTCAATTGACCTCCCCATGCCATGATGGATTTTTAAGAGAGATTTTTATCCCCTTATTCACCGGGGGAACAATAAGTATTCCCCCCGGCAGGGAAACCCTGCTGGACCCGCACCGTTTAAAAAAATGGCTCGAACAATCAGCGGTTAACCTTATTCATTGTACACCCAGTATGTTTAATATATTTAATTCCTCTCTTTTGAATTTGCACGCACAAAATTACCCGGCTTTAAAATACCTCATGCTGGTGGGCGAGCGAATTATCCCGGCTGAACTCTCCAGTTGGTATGCAGTATTCGGAGAACGAATCCAATTGGTTAATTTCTATGGTCACACAGAAACCACATTGGTTAAAATGTATTATTCAATAAGACCAGGGGATTCGGAACGGGAATTCATACCCATCGGCCAGCCCATAACTGATACGGAAGCCATTATTCTTGATGAGCATTTAAGCGTATGTTCCCAAGGAAAAATAGGGGAAATATATATTCAAACCCCCTACATGGCCATTGGATACTGCAATGAGCCTGAATTGACTGCCCGTTGCTTCATTAAAAATCCTCTTAAAATGGAGGCAGCGGACCCGGTTTACAAAAGCGGCGACCTGGGCCGGGTACTGCCGGCCCCCACAGGGCAAGAGCCAAGCGCCTATTTAATAGAATTCATGGGCCGAATCGATCGGCAGGTGAAGATTAGAGGGGTCAGGGTAGAATTAAGCGAGATTGAAAATGAATTATTAAAGCATGAGGTGGTATCTCGATGTGCAGCGGACTTCCACGAAGATCAACATGATCGTTCCAGGGATGGGCATTTAACCGTATACTATATTCCCCATAATAACATGGCTGTTTCCCACCGGGAGTTATGGACCTACCTGGAAAAAAGGTTGCCTCACTACATGCTCCCCTCTCAATTTGTCCGTTTGGACCACATGCCCCTAACACAAAACAATAAAATAGATTATGAAGCGTTACGAAGTCTCCGGGAGATTTCTGCCAGGGATTTTACCCCGCCCGGCAATGCCACCGAACAAAAATTATGGGAAATATGGTGCGACATCCTGCGTATTGACAATGTAAGTATCAATGAAAATTTTCTCCAGGTGGGGGGCAACTCGTTAAATATCATGACTCTTATTGCGAAAATTTATAAGGAGTTTGATGTACGAATCGCCCTGGGCGATATATTTCAAAACCCAACGATAGAAAAACAAGCCGCCATTATACAAAAAACAGTCAAAGAAACATATTGCCCCATTGAACCAACTGAATTAAAGGAATACTATGCGTTATCTCCAGCACAGCAAAGGTTTTATGTGCTTCAGCAGATGGACCCCCAAAATACCGGCCAAAATCAACCGGCAGTATTTGTATTGGAAGGAGATAGCGATTCTTCCAGGGAGCAAATCCAGTCCACGTTTCACCGTATGATAAAAAGGCATGAGAGCCTTCGTACTTCATTCCAGACCGTTGATGATGAACCGGTACAGCGCATTCATGAAGAAATAGAATTCGAGATCGAGTATTATGATATTTCTACTGATTACACAAGTGATGCTGATAAAATAATTCGTCATTTCGTTCGCCCCTTTGATTTAGCGGAAGCGCCGCTGCTGCGCGCCGGTCTGGTTAAACTCGAACAGGGCAAGAGTCTCCTGTTGGTGGATATGCATCACATCATTGTAGATGAGGTTTCCCTCACCGTATTTTTACAAGACTTTATGAAACTGTACCAGGGCGAAGAATTACCCAAACTAAGACTTCATTATAGGGATTTTTCCCAATGGCACCAGCAAAATGAACAAAATCCACTACGGGGAATAATGAAACAAGAAGCTTATTGGTTGAAAGTATTTGAAGGAGAAATCCCTTCATTAAACTTACCCGGGGATTATCACATTCCTCCTGCGGATAGTTATGCCTGCAGCCATTTTTCCTTCAATATCGACAAGCGATTATACGCCGGGCTAAAAAATTTACTGGAGAAAACCAGTATCACGTTATACATGGCTTTATTGGCCGGATATTTTATCTTATTAGCCAGGTACACCCGTCAGGAAGATATCGTAATAACATCCCCGGTTTCAGGAAGGAATCATCCGGACCTGGAGAGCATTATGGGCGTTTTTCTCAACATGCTGGCAATACGAATTAAACCGGAAGGTCATAAAACCCTCAAAGAATTTATTGAAGAAGTAAAGTCAAATATATTGAATGCAATGGAGAACAGCGATTTTCGCTTCGAGGACCTGGTAAGTAGACTGGGAGTAGATCAAGCCCCAATGGGAAATCCTTTATCTGAGACTGCATTCAATATGATTAGCCCGCTTAACAACCATCCCCCCCACCTCCCAGGTAACGCTCCGAATGCTTATCACGCCGGCAATTTAAAAATTTCATCTTACCTATCCGGGGCAGAGGTCGGGGAGTCTCCTTTTAAATTGTCACTGCATGCGATGGATGACCACGATGAAGTACAAATGAGTTTTCATTATGCTACAGCCTTTTTTAAGAAAGCCACTATTGAAAAAATATCCAAAAACTATATTGAAATCATAACGAAAATATCGGAAATGAAGGTCATCCGATTGGAAGATATCAAGATTTCTCATGATCTACTGGCTGTAAAAGCCACCCATCTCCGGGATAATCAAAAAGCATTTAATTTTTAAATAAAAGGAGCATAAAATGAATGAACCCAAAGAACACATTAAAATCTCTAAAGAAGCGGCTA
>JAUPLE010000525.1 GCA_030837085.1 Acidobacteriota bacterium
CACCCTGTCTTTCGAACCGATCCCCAGGTGTTTATACCCCCAATGCAGCAGCGGCGAAAGATTAGCATGTGTAATTGGTACTCCCTTGGGCATCCCGGTGGAACCGGAAGTGTATATTATATAAGCGAGATTTGTAATGCAAGGGGGGCTTTTTTGTGCTCTAGGCTCCCCACGCCGTGGGGCTCTTGACCCCCTAAAAAATTTTTCATTAACTAATATCTTCGTACCGCTGTCTCTCAACATATAATCGACTCTTTCCCGGGGATTCCCGGGATTGATGGGCAAGTATGCTCCTCCTGCCTTTAATATACCCAATATGCCGATAATCAAATCGATAGAACGTTCCATCATAATACCGACAATATCGTCCGCCAGGACGCCTTTTTCAATTAATAACCCAGCCAATCCACCGGATCGTTCATTTAATTGGCGGTAGGTCAGTCTGACCGGTCCGACTGGTCTGACATGTCGGACATCTCCGACAAGTCCGACATGGTCAGGCGTCTTCTCAACCTGCGCTTCGAATAATTGCGGGATGGTTTTATCTTTCGGGTATCCCGGCTCCGCCTGGTTAAAATCGAACAACAACTGCTTCTTTTCCGGCTCTGTAAGTATATCGACGGCGGATAACCGCGTATCGATACCGGCGAGAACCACTTCCAATAACCGAATATAATGGGCAACTATTTTTTCTACCGAGGAGCGCCGGTAAAGAGAAACATTATATTCCACTACCCCCTCGATGGATTCGGCAGTCCGCCGCATTGAAAAAATCATATCCAACGGAAGATTCCCAATGTACTCTTTTTGGTGAATATTCTCCAATAAAACAGCCACATCAAATAAAGGGAAATCATCTTCGGATGAAGACATCCCCAGGTAATCCAGCAGCGCCTCCATGGGATAATTTTGATGTTTATTGGCTTCCACCACCGTATCCTTCACCCGCAGCAATAATTCTTTAACCGTCATCCCGGGTTCCAGGCGGTTCCGTAAAGGAAGAACCGTATTAATAAAATCTCCCGCGGTTTCCTGTTTATAAATGGGCGCACCCAGGATTATATCCCCGGCGCCGCCGTAATTGTACTTATCCAGTAATAGGGTAAGTCCGGCCGCCAGGATCATATACAGGGTATAATCATACTCATTACTTAATCGCATCAACCGGGTAAAGAGGTCATCCGCCCAGTGAAATTGCATCGCATCCATTTTTCGCGGCATGCCATCGGTTTTTTTATGATCGTAATAAAAATGATATTTTACCGGCTCCCCGGCCATTTTCACCCGCCAGTAATCCCGCTCTTTTATATTTTGAGCCGCTGCAATCGCACGTTTATCGGACAGATCGATATTCTTCATACTTCGTCTCATGCTGAATACCCTTAGAAATTAAAAGTCTTTTCAAGCTCTATTTCCTTTGCCGCCAATAAACCATGAGTTATCGAAATCTCTTCCAGCCTTGTTTCTTTATTTTCCGATACCATAGCGACAATATCTTCGAAATACCCGGCAAACCACTCGATTCTTTCTTTTTTGAACAGTTTCGAACGGTATTCTATATTAACAACCAGGGACTCGCCGGTAAAAACCATGATGGTCAGATCGAATTTCGCACTCCCCTGATCATATTTGTAAGGCGTTAATTTTAATCCCGGTATCTTTGGTATTTCCAGTTCCATATTATTCAGGGAAAACATAACATCAAATAAGGAATTTTGCCGGGTATTCCCGGGTCCATTTAACTGCTCAACCAACTCTTCAAACGGGTAATCCTGGTGTGCGAACGATTCCAGGACGCACGATTTCATCTCTTGTAAGAATTCCCTGAAGGTTTTCCTGCCGCTGGGGTAACTCCGCAGCGCCAGGGTATTGACAAACATGCCCACGACGCCTTGCAGGTCCGGGTGGTCCCGGCCGGCCGATACGGTCCCGATAACGATATCTTCTTGCCCGGTTATCCTGGACAACAAAATAACCAGGGCGGCCGTCAAGACCATGTAAAGTGTAGCTCCTTCCTCCAGGGCCAGTTGATTTAATGCCTTCGTGACCGCGGCGTTTATTTCAAACTGTTCAAGGCCTCCTTCAAATGTCGGCGCCGCCGGCCTAGCGAAATCCATGGGTAAATTCAGCGCCGGTATTTTCCCCTGGAACTGATTCAGCCAATATTGCCGGTGCGTTTCCATATCCTGTCCCCGCGTCACCCAGGCCTGCCATTCACAGTAATCTTTATACTGGATTTTTAAGGGGGGCAATTCCATGCCCGCATACAGTGCAACAAACTCCCGGGTAAAAATATCCAGGGAAACTCCATCGGATATAATATGATGCATATCTACAATAAGAATATGGCGGCGCTCTTCAATCTCCATCAATCCTACCCGCAGCAAGGGCGCTTGAGATAGGTCAAATGGTTGAATGAAGGATTTTATTATAGCCTCCGGCGGCCAGAAACCTTTTTGAAAAAAGGTTTCTGGACTTCCAAAAACTTTTATTAAAGTCCGTGTTTGTCCGTGTTCGTCCGCGGCAGCATTATAATATTCAATTTTAAACCCCACCTCACCATAGACCCTCTGGACTGGTCTGGATTCCAGCATCAGAAAAGACGTTCGTAAGCTCTCATGCCTCTTTAGCAATCGATAAAAAATATTCTCCAACTTTTCCTTATCGATCTCACCCTCTACTATTAGCATGGAGGGCATATTGTATACGATGCCGCGAGCATCCATCTGCTGCAAAACGTACAACCTCTCCTGGGCCGATGAAACCTGGTAATATTGTTTCTTTTCCGCTATTTCCACAGGGTGTAATTGTTCTTTTACCGTACTTCTGATACGTTCCGCCAATCCCCGGACAAAAGGAGTCACAAAAATCTCCGCCAACGGGATTTTAACCTGGAACTCTTTTTCGATCCGCGTCACCAACACATTGGCCCTTAAAGAATGACCTCCTAATTCGAAAAAGTTGGCATCGATGCCGATGATATCTTTATCTATCTTTAATACATCGGCCCACAAACCGACCAATTTCATTTCCACCGCGTCCCTCGGCGCCACATAGTTTTCCCGGTCTATCCCGGTTTCGGGCGCCGGCAGCGCATTCCTATCTACCTTGCCGTTGGGCGTCAACGGTATCTTATCCAACCGGACAAAATACGACGGGATCATGTATTCGGGTAAATCCCCGGCAAGGTATTCCCGCACTTCCCGTGTTTCCATCGCTGTATCGCCGGGGACAAAATAAGCGCATAAATACTTACCGCCCTTTTCATCGCCCAGCGTCAACACCAACGCCTCTTTGATTTGACGGTGTTTTAATAGCCGTTTCTCTATTTCGCCGGGTTCGATGCGGTAACCCCTTATTTTTACCTGGTGGTCCACGCGCCCCTGGAATTTAATCATATAGGCGCCCTGCGTTTCAGACCCCTTAAAACCGGGAATTATACGCCCGAGGTCGCCGGTGCGGTACATCCGTTTCCCTTTGAAATACGGATGTGCAACATATTTCTCCGCGGTCATTTCCGGGTTATCCAGGTAACCCCGCGACACACCGCCGCCGGAAATGCAAATTTCACCCGGTATCCCTTGCGGAACCACATGACCCGCGGCATCCAATAAAACCACCTGGTTATTGGAAAGGGGAAGTCCAATTGGAACGATTTCCCCTTCAGGTTCATGGGAGACATAATTAACGGAAGTAGCGCAGATAGTGGTTTCGGTTGGGCCGTAGCCGTTAATAATTCGCATCTTTGGGTTTAATCGCACATAGGTTTCCAGCACCTCATCGCGGATCGGTTCAACCCCTACCAGCATTTTATTTAATCGTACCCGGCCGGATTGGCCGGCCAATTGACTATTGACCTCTTTCAGGAGGCCGGGCGGAAGGTAAATCATTGTGATCTCTTCACGGACAATGGC
>JAUPLE010000526.1 GCA_030837085.1 Acidobacteriota bacterium
GACGCCTATCTGCAATGATATCACCGAAGGAGAACCCTATAACGGTTATATTATTTTACAGGGTGGTATCCCCGAGGTAGAGGATTTTATCAGGAAATACCACAAATAAAATTAGGTAGGGGCAGACCTATGTGTCTGCCCCCAATTAAAATTCCTTTTTCACGCCAAAATAAGAATTGTTGTTCAGACAGAGAGTATTGCTTTTTTACCAGCGATTTATTACAATACCATTCGTACATTTGTGATCCGGGACCCCGGTAAAGGAGCGTAGATACAATGACACGAAAAGAATTAAGCGAACGTATAAAAGATGGAGTACTTCTATTTGACGGCGCCATCGGCACCATGCTGTATGCCAACGGGATTTTTATTAACCGCTGCTACGATGAATTAAATCTGTCCATGCCCCACCTGGTCAAACAAATCCACCAGGAATACGTGGCCGCCGGCGCTGATTGTATTGAAACCAATACCTTCGGCGCCAATCGATTTAAATTATCGGCTTATGGATACGGGGACAAACTATCCGCCATCAATTACGAAGGGGCGCGGCTGGCCCGTGAAGTCGCCGGTTCCAATCACCTGGTGGCCGGCTCTATCGGCCCCCTGGGCATCAAATTGGAACCCTGGGGTCCCACTTCCATGTCGGAAGCCGGGGAAGCTTTCAAAGAACAAGCCCAGGCCCTTAAAAACGGCGGCGTGGATTTGTTTATCCTGGAAACCTTTACCAACCTTGCCTGTCTCCAACAGGCCGTGTTGGCGATACGAAGCATCTGCGACCTGCCTATTATCGCATCCGTAACCGTGGGGGATGACGGAAACCTGGTTTACGGTGCAACGCCGGAGGTTTTTACTCGGAAACTGGATGAAATGGACGTGGATGTGATCGGGTTGAATTGCAGCGTGGGCCCCCATTATATGCTGCAAACACTAGAAGAAATGGTGAAGCTGACGACAAAACCCGTTTCCGCCATGCCCAACGCCGGTATGCCGCGAATTATCGAGGGGCGCAATATCTATTTGACTTCCAGCGAATACATGGCTGAATATGTACGCCGTTTTATCCTGTTGGGCGCGAAAATCGTGGGCGGGTGCTGCGGTACAACCCCTAAACATATCAAAGCCATGCGCAGCGCCATTAATTCGATTATTCCCCACCTCCGGCCCACCGCCATGAACCTGGAAACGAAAGCGGAAAAAACAGCAATAAAAACCGTGGAACCGGTTCCCATGGCGGAAAAGTCGAAACTGGGTTGGAAACTTGCCAACCGTGAGTTTGTGACTTCCGTGGAAATCACTCCCCCCCGGGGGTGCGACCCTGGAAAGGTATTGGAAGCGGCCAGGTTGTTGAAAGAGAACAACGTCGATGCCGTGAATATCCCGGATGGTCCGCGGGCTTTGACCCGTATGAGCGCCCAGCATTTGAGTTGCCTGATAGAAAAGCAGGTAGGAATAGAGACAGTGCTGCATTATACCTGTCGTGACCGCAACCTGTTGGGCATGATGTCGGATATGTTGGGACTGTATGCGGTGGGAATACATAACCTGCTGCTTATCACCGGCGACCCACCTAAAATGGGGGATTTCCCGGATGCCACGGCAGTGTTCGATGTCGATTCCATCGGTCTTACCAACATGGTGAACCATTTGAATCGTGGGGAAGACCTGGGTGGGAATAGTATCGGGAAACCCACGGGATACCTGGTGGGTGTAGGTTTGAATCCAACGGCCATTGACCTGGACCTGGAGATTCGTCGGTTTGAATGGAAAGTGAAAGCCGGGGCCGAATTTGCTATTACGCAGCCCGTTTTCGATGTCAGTAAACTCATGGATTTCCTGGAGCGGATAAAGCATGTGCGGATTCCTGTTCTTGCCGGTATCTGGCCGTTGGTGAGTTTACGCAATGCGGAATTTATGAACAATGAAGTTCCCGGCGTATCCGTGCCTGGGGAGGTTATCGAGAGAATGCGGGCGGCGAAGACTAAAGAAGATGCGCTTAATGAAGGAATAGCCATTGCCAGGGAAATGGTTCTCCTGATCAAGGATCATGTAGAAGGAATCCAGGTATCTGCGCCGATGGGAAAAGTACAGCATGCGTTGGAAGTTTTAGCCGTTATAAAGAAGTAATGAAAAAAGATTGTCCGTGTTCATCCGTGTACGTCCGTGGCTCTTACTTGGCGGTCCTTTGCGTTCTTAGCGGCTATTTATAAGGAATACAAGGCTATTACGCGGCAGGCAAATGAACTCTACAAAAAAATGAATTGTGACCGGGTAAATAGTTGACTTGAGCTTCAAAATGTATTATTAATTATCCTGAGGAAATAAACATGAGCAGTGAACGACGATTAGTCAGTTTTGATTGGGTAATGAAGCAGTTGTTGCGGAATAAAGCCGATTTCGTTATTTTCGAGGGGTTCTTAAGCGAATTATTACATGACGACATCAAAATTAAACACCTCCTGGAAAGCGAAAGCAACCGCGAATCAAAGAACGATAAAACCAACCGTGTAGATATCCTGGTGGAAAATTCCAAAGAGGAATTAATCATCGTCGAAGTGCAGCGCGAAACCGAATACGATTATTTGCAGCGTATCCTTTTCGGCGCCTCCAAACTCATACTGGAATATATGGAGAAAGGCATGCCCTATTCCAAAGTCAGGAAGATAATAACCATCCTCTTGGTGTATTTCGACCTTGGCCAGGGGGAAGATTACGCCTACCAGGGGAGAACGGAGTTTATCGGTTTAAACAAAAAAGATATCCTGAAACTCAACAGCGCCCAGCAAGAACTTTACCAGACCGAAAAAATCGCGGATATCTACCCGGAATATTACATACTCAAGATCAACCAGTTTGATGACATTGCCCGGAACACCATCGATGAGTGGATATATTTTTTTAAAAATGAAATAATCAAAGATGAATTTACTGCCAGGGGGTTGAAAGAGGCCAAGGAAAAGCTTGACATTATGAAATTGTCTGAGGAAGA
>JAUPLE010000527.1 GCA_030837085.1 Acidobacteriota bacterium
AATGCAGCAGATTGTTTCGGGGAGATCAAAGCTTCATTAAAAAAGCAAGGTAAAATTATTTGCGATTCGGACCTTTTCATTGCTGCCTGTGCTATTTCGAATGATCTGTTGCTCGTCACAAACAATGAAAAGCATTTCCAACGAATCGAAAAACTAAAAATTGAGAATTGGGCCACTTGAATTGGTTCAACGGCCCCAGATGTAGAGGAATAAAAAATGATACGAGCACCAAAAGCATACAAGAACATTGATTTTTTAAAATCGAGAGCGGCCAGACCGCTGCGCATCCTGGCCGAATACCTGGAACCGGAGAAACGTTTCGAAGAACTAAATATCAGGCATACCGTGGTATTTTTCGGTTCTTCGCGGGTATCCCCGGACAAAGAGGACGCCCATAACACCAAACGCTACTACCTCGCCGCCGAAGAATTCGCCTACCGCCTGGCCTGCTGGTCGAAAGATCTGGAATCTGAAAAAGCCGGCAACGGCTTTGTTATCTGCTCCGGCGGCGGGCCGGGAATCATGGAAGCCTCCAACAAAGGCGCACGAAAAGCCAACGCCCCGACCATCGGCCTCAATATCACCATCCCCACCGAACAAAAACCCAATGACTATATCTCCCCTGAACTGAATTTCGAATTCCACTATTTTTTCATGAGAAAACTCTGGTTCCTATACCATGCCAAAGCACTGGTGGTATTCCCCGGCGGTTTCGGCACCATGGACGAACTGTTCGAAACCCTTACCCTGAAACAAACGCATAAATTGGAAAAATTCAATATCCCGGTCCTTTTATATGATAAAGCATTCTGGCAAGACCTGTACAACTTTCCTAAATTGGTGGATTACGGCTTGATTGCACCGGAAGATGCCAACCTGTTTCATTACTTCGACTCCCCTGATGAAGGTATGACTATCTTAAAACCAATGCTTGAAAAGATGATAAAGGACTTTGATCTTCAAAATAAAAAATAAGAAAACAACGGAGTTGCCAATGAATACAAATGATAATTCAAAGGCTGGTTCGAATATGGAAAAAATCACCGGCCATTTAATACAAATACGGCAAGATGCCTCTTTCATCTCGCCGGATGTCCTGGACCCGATTCCCTATGAAAATAAAAAAAAGAATTCCTGGGTAGAAATCGTAAACCCGGAATTCACTTCCCTCTGCCCGAAAACAGGACTGCCGGATTCCGGGACCATTATCATCAAATACCTCCCGGATCAATCCATCGTAGAACTGAAATCCTTGAAATACTATTTTCTCCAGTTTCGCAATACAGGCATCTTCTATGAAAACCTGACCCGGTTGATCCTGGACCACCTGGTAAAAACACTGGAACCGTTTGAAATGATAGTCGAAGCACAATTCACCCCCCGCGGTGGGATTTCTTCAAAGGTGACGTCAACTTATGCAAAGAAAGAAATGGAAGAAAAGGCCCCTTAAATCTGCCTCCGGCGGCAAGAAACCCTTTCGAGAAAGGCCCTCACAGAGGGTGAGGTTTCTTGACTTCCTAAAGCTTTTGTTCTATTATCTCCAGGTATTTCTTTTCAATCACCGGCCAGGAATAATGAGTTTCGAAAAAAAACCGGCCATTCTTCCCCATTACTTCTTTCAAATGGCCATTTTCCGCTAATAGTAAAATAATTTCTTTGAATTCATCATAATCAGTGTACCAGAGTCCCGCATTGCTTCGCCGACACTGTCCCTGCAAAACTTCAGTACGCCCATTGGCCACTACCGGCTTCCCAATCGCCCAGGCCTCCAACGCCACCATGGACAAGGACTCGAATTGAGACGGTATCACCAGGAACTCCGCCCCCTTCAAACCATTGAATTTATCCTCGTTCCCCATAAATCCCAGCGCTTTGATACGCGGATGCTCCGGGATGTCAATCACGGATTTGCCCATTAATATCAATGTTAAATCGGCATCAGTTTCTCTCAACATTTTTAAATAATATTCCAGCAAAAGCGGCACTCCCTTGTTCTCATCCAACCGCCCAATATACACAAAATACTTACCCTGGATATCGAACTTATCCCGGAAAGTTTGCGGCGCAAATGTGACCGGTACTTCCGAACCTACTCCTACAATGTCCCCAGGTACTGCCTCATTACCGGAAACCCTGTTAATAATCTCCTTTTCTTCATGGGAGTTGTAAACAATGGCCCCGGGAAGGTGAAACAAATGCTTGAACAACCGCAAGTAAATCACCTCATCATGCTCGGCAGTGGGAACCAGGATGGCTTTTCCTTTGAATTTCAGCAGCCCCCAATAGGAATGGTAATACCGGTAAGAGAAAAATATAAAATAAGCAAACTCCTTTTCCCTCTGCTCTAGCGCAGCCAATAAATCAGGCACATAAGGGCCCTCTTCTTCCAGCCAGGTCAGTTCATCATCGACGGTATGTTCTTCGTTGAAAATAAAATTTTGCAGGTCGCCGAAGACTTTGGGGTCCCTTGGTTTTGCCACTTTAAAACGGTGGACCGGGATGCCGTTAATGATCTCTTTGCCTTCCGGGTAATTGTGTTCCCAGGTAATATAGTCGTGGGCCGTGGACGTGAAAACTTCGATATCGAAATAAGGGGCGATTTTTTCGGCGATCAACCGCGCATGGTATTCGGCGCCGCCGTTTATATCCGACCCGTAACGCTGTACGATAATGCCGATCTTCTTCTTTGCCATAAACCATTATAGCATAAACATATTGAGAATTCCAATTCATCACTATCCATGAATGATTTTTTTTGCTTCTCTCTCCCTTTTATGCTATATTGTTAAAGGAAAACAATTATTTGCTCACATCGGCAGTAAAAGGAGGTAAACATGAGTTATGCAATGAGCCGTACACCTGAGAAAGAGCCCCATAATTCAAAAAAAAGGCTCAACGACTTGAATCTCGATAAAAACGAACCCACTTCCAAAAAACTTTTAAAATTTGCGGGAACATGGAAAGGCGATGATTTCAAAGTATGTCTTGAGGCCGTTTACAAAACACGTGGGGAGACAATTTTCTGAGAAACACTGTTTAAAGTAAGGGGAGATAGAGAAAGGGCTTCCAAAACTTTTGATTTCATTTGACCATTTGACATTTAGTGAATTTTGGGTTATAAAGTTCCCTTTAAGGTTCCTTAATTACTTTAAATAACGAGGAGGTTGAAATGAATATCTATGTTGCTATCAAGCAGGTTCCGGATACGGAAGCCTCGCTCCTGGTCAAAGACGGGGTCTCTATCAATGAGACCGACATCAAGTGGATACTGAGTCCTTATGATGAATATGCACTGGAAGAAGCGCTGAAATTAAAGGAAAAAATCCCGGGTTCGACGGTAACGGTTATCTCATTGGGCCCGAACCGGGTAGAAAGCGCTATCAGGACCGGGTTGGCCATGGGCGCCGAAAATGCGATTCACATCGAAACGGCAGAGCCTTTCCCGGACCATAAGATCATCGCCGCCGCCCTGGGCAACGCCATCAAACAGGACGCGGGTTACGGTATTATTTTCATGGGAAAACAAGCCATCGATGACGATTCCTACCTGACCCACATCTACCTGGCCGAACACCTGGGCATCCCGGTGGCCACCAATGTAATCGCCTTTAACCATGATAACGGTAAAGTGGTGGTGGAACGGGAAATCGATGAAGGGGCGCGGGAAAAGATCGAAATGTCTGTCCCCTGTGTGGTGGGTGCTACCAAAGGTCTTAATACACCGCGTTACGCTTCTTTAATGGGCATCATGAAAGCGAAAAAGATACCTATTAAAAAATTGAGTCTCCAGGATGCGGGTATTGCTCAATTGGACAACAAAATCAAACGGGAAAAATT
The DNA here is from genome assembly GCA_030837085.1 of Acidobacteriota bacterium. Classification (GTDB taxonomy): domain Bacteria; phylum Acidobacteriota; class Aminicenantia; order UBA2199; family UBA2199; genus JAKAGC01. The sequence continues at coordinate 3,838 of JAUPLE010000527.1, forward strand.
GTACGCCCCGCCGGAAAAACCCCAGGGCCGTATTATCCCCGGTGAACCGGAAGACGCGGTAAAAGAACTGGTCAGGGTTCTGAAAGAAGAAGCGAAGGTATTATAGGAGGAGGGCAATATGGCTAATATCGGTGTCTATGTCGAATTAAAAGATAATCAATTTAAAAAATCCAACAAAGAAGCGTTAAGCCTCGCCAAAAAGAGCGGCGCGGATGTGTATGCGGTTATTTTTTCTAATGATCCGGGACAATTCGCGGATGTGTTGAAGGGCGTTAAAAAAGTGGTCCAGGTAAAAAACGACGACCTGTCTTACCAACCGGACCTATATGCGGATACCCTGGCAAAAATCATTACTGAATTTAATCTTAATGATTTTATCGGCGTTAACTCCGCCCAGGGCAAAGATTTGTTTCCCAGGATCGCGGCCAAAATCGAAAATGCGGGTCTGGTTATGGATTGCGTGGAAATGGACCTGGCCAATCGTACCGTTACCAAACCGGTCTATGCCGGCAAACTGCTGTCAAAGTATGTTATGGATAATCCATTCCGCTTATACACGATCCGGCCCAATGTGTTTCCCGCATCTGCATCTGATTCTGAAGCAGCGCCGGAGATTACGGTCTTTGAAGCAGTGAAAAACCCACCCAGGGCTAAAATCGTGGAAATTATTAAGAGCGGAGCGAAAAAGATCGATCTGCAGGAAGCCGACATTATTGTATCCGGCGGTAGGGGTATTAAAGCCAAAGAGAATTTCGCCCTTTTACAGGAGTTGGCCGAAGTTTTAAAGGCCGGCGTGGGCGCTTCCCGTGCGGCGGTGGATGCTGAATTCGCTACTTATGATATGCAAGTGGGGCAAACGGGCAAAGTGGTAAACCCGAAACTTTATATAGCCTGTGGTATTTCCGGGGCTATCCAGCATTTCGTGGGTATGAAAACATCCAAGGTCATTGTTGCGATAAACAAAGACCCGGAAGCTCCTATTTTCAAAAAAGCGGATTACGGCATCGTCGGTGATCTCTTTAAAGTGGTCCCCCTCTTGAAAGAGGAATTACAAAAGAATTTATAGATGGATTATCAAAAGCTTTAGGAAGTCCAGAAACCCTTTCTCGAAAGGGTTTCTGGCTGCCGGAGGCAATCAGAAAGTGGAGCCAGGCGGAGTCGAACCGCCACCTCAGCCTTGCGAAGGCTGCATTCTCCCATTAGACCATGGCCCCATGTTTGATTATAACCCATTAAGCAGTTGAAATACTTCCTGCCATTTTGGGTTATCCATTTTAGCGCCGACCACTTCCACGATTTTCCCGGAAGTGATAGACCCTATTTTACCACAAATGTCCAGTGAATGTCCACTGGTTAAGCCATAAAAAAATCCGGAAGCATATAAATCCCCGGCGCCGGTAGTATCGACAGCGGTAGCCGGGATGGGCGATATTTTATGCAGCCGGTCTCCTTCTTTAACCCATGAACCTTCTTTCCCGATCTTTACCACTGCGATGCGGCATTTTTTACAAATATCCTCCAGGGCGTCACAAGGATCGCTTTTGCCTGTAAAGGCTTTGGCTTCTTCCTCATTGGCAAAAACGATATCCACGTATTGCTCCACCACGGAATTGAGGAATTCCAGGTTCTCTTTGACAATATTAAAACTGGCCAGGTCAACGGCGATCTGGCATCCGGCGTCGCGTGCGAGCGTAGCAGCTCTTTCCACCAGCGAGTAGTTCTGGACCAGGTATCCTTCCAGGAGGAAATAATCATACCCCTTAAAGGGTTCAATGGTCAGGTCCGAGGCGTCCAGCTCGATGGCAGCGCCGAGATAGGTGGCCATGGTTCGTTCGGAATCTTTCGAGACCATGACCATGGATTTGCCAGTGGCTTCCTTGCCTTTGAAAAGCGTGGCGCAGATGTTGTTCTGTTCCATGTACGATCTGAAAAAAGAGCCGTAATCATCTGCGCCGATCTTGCCGATATAACCCACCGGCGCCCCCAATTGGGACATCCCGTGGATGGCATTGGCCACGGAACCGCCGGAAGATTTCTGCAGTTCTATTTTCCAAGATGCGGCTTTCTCTAAAATAGCGTTCATCATCTCACGGTCCACCAGGGTCATACTGCCTTTTGCCAACCCGAATTGGGAAAAGAAATCATCATTCTCGATCCTGATAAGAATGTCTACTAATGCATTACCGATACCCAGTACTTTTTTCATGTCTATCTTTCCTCTTCAATTAATAATTAACAATTAACAATTATCCCTCAGACCCTTAGACAATGCCTTGGGCTTTCATATAATCAGCCAATTTATCGATAAGTTCTTTTGTTTTTTCAGCGTCGCGATTCTTGGCGGCATAGTTCAGTTCCTTAGCGATCTCGGTTCCCTCATCAAGCCCGAATATCCCGGCTGTACCTTTGATATCGTGGGCGACCCTCTCGATATCTTCGAGTTTATTTTCCGCAATCCAAATCTTCATATCGACCAGGTTCTGGGCCACGGTTTCCATAAACTCTTTTTTTAAATCATTCATAAATATTTGATCTGTTGTAGACGATTCACCAGCCATTATCGACTCCTTGTTTATTTTATATTTTCCCGGATATACATACCTAGAGCCCCCCATGGATAATCTTTTCGATGTCGTTATTATCTTTCATGAGCAGGATCACGGAATTCAAGGAATTTAACTCACGTTCATCCAGTAATGCATAGGCCGCGATGATGATTTTATCGCCAACGGCTGTCAGACGCGCCGCGGCGCCATTTATCGAGATTTCACGGGATCCCTTCTGCCCGGTGATAACGTAGGTCGAAAACCGATTACCCGTGGAGATATTGTATATCTCCACCTTTTGAAATTCCCTTAACCTGGCTTCTTTCATCAGGTCCGGATCAATGGCAATGCTGCCCTGGTAATTCATATCCGCACCTGTTACGGTGGCTCGATGTATTTTTGAAATTAAAAATGGTATTAACATATTATATTTCTCCTAAAATAAAATTATCGATCAGCCTGGTTTTTCCCACTTTGACAGCGGCTGCCACCAGGGTATTATTGTTATCGATGAGTTGTCCCCCCGGGGTTACTGGAAAAGCTTCCAGGCGGTCCAACGTCACTACTTCGACGTAATCGACGGTCAGCAGTGGGATATTTTTCAATCCTGTTTCGATGACGCTTTTGATTTGAGCGGCATCTTTCAACCCGGCTTGAATTTGTTCGCGGGCCTGTATCAATGCCTGGGGTAAGTGTAGGGCCGCCTCTCGTTCCGCCGGGGATAAATAAACATTACGGGACGAAAGGGCAAGACCGTCGTGATCCCTAACAATGGGCAGGGCTTTTATGATAACGTCAACATTTAATTCCTTAACCATTCTCTTGACCAGGACAGCCTGCTGGGCGTCTTTTCGGCCGAAATAAGCCCTGTCCGGTTTGATGATATTAAAGAGTTTCAATACTACTGTGGCCACACCACTGAAATGGGTGGGCCGTGATTTTCCGCAGAGTACCTGTCCTAATTTTTCCACTTCCACATAGGTGCAATACCCGGGTGGGTATATCTCGTCTTTGGCGGGATAAAATATTAAATCCACTCCCAATTCTTTTAACATGCTTTCATCTTTTTGAAAATCCCGCGGGTACTTTTCAAAATCTTCATTGGGACCGAACTGGGCGGGGTTAACAAAAATGGAAACCACCGTGATATCGTTCTCTTTCCGGCATGTTTCCGCAAGGCTGAGATGTCCCTGGTGCAGGGCGCCCATGGTGGGAACAAAACCAATGGTTTGCCCTTGTTTACGATGCTTACGAATTTCTGTTTGTACTTCGGGGATGCTTGTAATTATTTTCATTGCTCTTGCTCTTTATTTTTCTTGCGCCTCCGGGTTGGGATTTATATGGTAACTTTCATTGTCGCCGGGAAAATTGCCGCTGTGAATATCGTTGATGTAGTTACTCAGCGCATCGTGGATGGTGGAGTAGATATCGGCGTATTTCCTGACGAACTTAGGCAGGTACAGATTGGTGAACCCCACGAGATCATGAAACACGAGCACCTGGCCGTCGCAATATTTTCCTGCGCCGATGCCGATAGTGGGAATGCTGATACTTTCGGTGATTGTTTTGGCCAATTCCGCGGGAATAGATTCCAGTACAATGGCAAAGACTCCTCGCTTTTCCAGTTCGATGGCGTCTTCCAGGATTTCATCGGCTTTGGCTTTGATTTTGCCCTGGGTTTTAAAGCCGCCCAGTTGATGGATGGATTGAGGAGTAAGGCCCAGGTGGCCCAGTACAGGGATTTCAGATTCGATAATGGCTTCGATGGCTTTGAAGCGTCGTCGGCCGCCTTCTATTTTCACTGCTTCGGCCCCGCCTTCTTTCACGCAGCGGATGGCGTTTTCTACGGCACTCCCCGGTGAGATATGGAAAGACCCGAAAGGCATGTCGGTAACCACGAGGGAGAGGGGATTGGCGTTTGAGACCAGGCGGGTATGGTAGACGATTTCGTCCATGGTGACTTTCATGGTATTTTTATATCCCTGGAGAACCATTCCCAGTGAATCACCCACCAGGATCATATCGATGCCGGCTTCTGAGGCAACCCGGGCCGTGGGATAATCATAGGCAGTAACGGCAGAGATTTTTTCTCCCTGTTTCTTCTTATTGATCAGGGTCACGGCGGTTTGTTTGGCTGTTTTGGTTTGTTTCGTTTCAAGCTGGGGCATAGTACCGGGTTCCTTTTTCATGATGTTTAATTTCTTTCATC
>JAUPLE010000528.1 GCA_030837085.1 Acidobacteriota bacterium
ACCCTTGATATGAAGTTTTTTTTATACAACTTTATAAAGAAGTCGATTATAGCAAAGTTACCAACAAGCAGCGTGATATTTTGAGCTATATCCTCCAGTCCTGCCTAATGGCTGCCAAAATCAAAGGCGCCAGTTTTTTTCTTCGTGGTCCTTCGCGTTCTTCGCGGCCACGGCAGTTATAACTGATCTAAACTAACAATCAACATAAAAAGAAATACGAAAGCCCCCTGGTTACTTGATGCATAAAAGAAAGTGCTTTTTACCTTGCCTGGCACCTAAGTACTACCACTACCACCTTGAGCCCTTTCCCACTCTACGCCCCCCGCCGCCATGGGTTCTGAGCCAGATGAAGCTCATAGAGTTAAATCTTCCGGTACAGTCCTACAAATTGGCCCCCCGCGCCGCGGGGTCCTTGATGCCATACTTTTTCATCAACTTCCCGATATATTGACGGGTTATCTTTAACGACCGCGCCGCCCTCTGCTGATTCCAATCATTCTCCTGCAGCGCATGCAAAACCATTCCCCGCTCCAGGCTCTCCCGCGCTGCAATCAACCCTACCCCTTCACCAGGAGAAATGGAAACCGACGAACATGGAAAATCACCCCCGGATTCCATCTCAAAATCAGGATAATACGTAATCATTCGCTTTACCGTAGACTCCAACTCCCTGACATTCCCCGCCCATACCCGACCTTCCAACCATTGGATAACCCGCTGAATTTCCCCTTCATCCCTGACCGGGAACTTGTACTTTTCAAGGAAATGTCTTGCCAATAACGGGATATCTCCCAACCGCTCCCCCAACGACGGCACATCAATGGTCAAATCCTGTATCCTGAAAAAAAGATCCTCCCGGAACTCACCTTTCTGGATCAATTTCTTCAAATCCTTATTGGTGGCGCAAATCAAACGAAAATCCACTTTCACCGTATGCGTTTCCCCCAACCGGCGGATTTCATTCTCCTGTAATACGCGCAGGAGTTTCGCTTGCAGCGTAAGAGGAAGGTCGGCAATCTCATCCAGGAAAAGCGTCCCCTGGTTGGCCGTTTCGATAAGCCCTGTTTTGCTTTCCGCGGCGCCGGTAAAGGCGCCTTTTTTATAACCGAACAATTCCGCTTCCAGGAGATTCTCCGGTATTGCCGCGGCATTCACCGGCACAAACGGCTTCCCGGCTCTTTTGCTTAACAGGTGAACCGCCCGGGCGGCCAGGTCTTTGCCGCTGCCGCTTTCACCCCGGATTAGCAGCGCAAAATCTACCTTACTAACTTTAAGAATCTGCTCTTTCAACCGTTTCATGGCCGGGGATTGCCCGATCAGCCAATTCAATTTATGGTTTACTTTGAAATCATTTTCATAATATTTATGGATCAGGGAGGCCAGGTTTTTTAATAGTTCCGGCCTGCGTTTTTTCAAATCAAAATCAAAATAATCTTCCGTTAAGAATCCCAACAAGAGAACGCCGAACAGCGTATCGGAAAGCTTCCACAAAAGGACCTTGGTGTTCCTGTAATAATAAAACGCTTTTTCACTGCTTTTAAACGACTGTTTTATATTTTCCAGGGTGAGATTAAGGTCTTCAAGGCCATGAGGGGTGTGATCCATGATCTCAGCCGTGATTTCCTTAAACCGGGCTTCGCTGGAGAAACGAAATACCGGCGTTTTATTTTCATGCTCATAAATCACCAATTGCACCCGGTCCACGGGAACGACCTTTTTTAATTCTTTTACCAGGCTGTCAAAGAAATCTTCGGGTATTTTCCAATGGACATAATCGCCCACCAGGTCCGCGCTGCGAAACACATCGTAAGCGGAATCTTTCTCTTCCAGGCGGTTTTTGTAGTCGATCACGGCAGGGGAGAGCTTTCGTTTATTCCGTAAGAAAAAATAATACATATCCATGAAAATACTTTTCTCGCCGTCATCGATGTCCACACGTTCGCTGCGTTTATCCTTCTCCAACCGGTCATTAAAATAAACATAAAAGTATTCATAGAAATGGTAATTCCTGGTTTTCCTGCTCAACTGCATAGAGAGGGATTTTAGGAGTTCCAGCAGACCTGTTTTCCCGGGGCAACCGGCTAATACACACAGGGTAATTATTTCAAACCGGAGCAGCCGGGACTCGATCCGTTCGATCATATCCTTTACCCTGGCCGCGAAACCGGCCTGGCGGGACGACGCGGACGACGCGGACGTCACAGACGTCGCGGACGCCGCCCCCTCTTTAGGCATTAATAGTGTGAATAAGGAAAAAAGGATTTCCTGGTCATGGGTCATGTGTTCCCGGTACTTTCCAGGGAAAGCCGAAGCAGGTACAGGATATTCCCTGGAGGTGGACACCCCGGACACCCCCTCCTGGAATAAATAAGTGAGTTTCAAATTTAACAGTGTACATTCGATGATACCGGCGGCATTTTTCCTTTCTTCAAAAAAATTCAGGGCTTTTCGCAGGTATTCGCGGGCGCCGGAGTCATTGTGTTTCAAATATTCCAGGTGGGCGATATTGACATAATCGATGGCAACGGCATCCAGGGATTCCCGCTCCTTATCATATGCCAGTATGGATTTCAATTGAGTTTTGGTTTCCTGCCAGTTTCCCTTGATTTTATTTATTTCCACCAGGTTGGATTCCGCCAGTATGACGCCGTTCCTATTCTTGTGGTTGCGAAATATTTTCAAGGTTTTTCGATACCAGGCTTCCGCCTGGCTAAAATCATCGCGGGAGAAATAAAGATTGCCCAGGTCCACGGTTATATAGCCGGAAAGCAGGCCCAAATTCTTCATCTCGCTTTTAATGAATAGGTTCTTATACAATTTTTCAGCTTCCCCGAATTCCTTCTTTTGGCGCAGCAGCTTGGCCCACTGGGTACAGGCGTCGATCTCATCCCACGGGTACTTGTTTTCAGCCAGGTAAATTATGGCTTCATTCAATAAATTCTCGGCTTTCTCATATTGACCTTGATAAATATACCGGTCGCTCAATTTAATATTGGCCAGGTGAACAAACAAGGGATTCTTTATCTTTTTCAAATACCGGTCCGCGCTTCTCACATCGGAAATTTTTTCACAATAAATAAAATTAAGATAGTAAAATTCATCCTGCCATGGTTCGTTTATGTCGGTTTTGATTTCTTCCAACAACGTGTGCATCCGGGGATGGTCCTTTTCTACCCGGTACACCTGGCCCAGTTTCAATTTCAAAAACACCGGGTCTTTCTCCATATTGGCATGGATCAACGCCGCGGCAGAATTAGTTTCGCCTTGTTTTACCAGGATTTCCACCTGGCTCCGGAAGTTTTCGGCGCTGGCGATCCGGGCCTCCCGGCGTAAAGGGACTTTTTTACCGGGTTTATCAAAGCGTATATAATCCTGCAGCAAATTCACCGGTGTTTCGTTTAATTCCAGGTCAAATTCCACCCGGTCGGTGCAGCCGCTGCTTCCGCTTCCATTAGGCGCAGGCGCAAGCGTATCGAACACGATCAAAATGATATTGGTAATCCCGGAAGAGTGCGCCAGGTAATTAATAAACTCCGCGTCTTCTTTGGACTTTAAACCATCCATTAGCAAGACAAAGGACTTGAAAGAGGATTTTTTTAGAAAAAGGTCCAGCCGCTGGATAACCGAAACCGGGTCGTCCGGCAGGTATTGTTCACCCTCATTGTTTTCGTTTCCTTTACTGTCGGACTCGGAAATGAGCCGCGTAATACACCCGGGCAGGTCGCTGTCGAGTGATTGCTTACCCAGGTCAACAAAAAAAATACCTTCGGCGACATAATTTCGATACAAGTGCCGTTTAATAATTTTTTCCTGGACCTGGTCCGCGGCCCTTATTCTTATTTTAATATTGGCCTCAGACTGCAACTCATCAATGGAATAGGAATTTAAAATCATGGAGGCGAATTCGTCGTACCGGTAGACATACGCCTGGTGGGGAAGGAAGGTATACTTACCGGCCAGGCGGTGAAAGAATTCCAAATAATTTTTCTCATTCACCCCCTGTAAATACTTATTATTTTGAAAACAGGCCAGCAGGGGTCCCGGTTCCGCGGGTAATCCCGGCAGCGGCAGGCGGATGGGAAATTTAACGGTGAAACGTCTTTGTTGGTCGGCGCGCGTGTCATAGGGGTCCGGGAGCAATTGCCAGCGGCTGAAATCGATAAAATCCAATTCCATTTTTTTGGCCAGGTTCCAGAGGGCCAGGCCCTGGACAAAGGCCTGTTCCACCACCTCCCGGTCCAGCGTCTCCATTATCGCGGTCGCATTTTCTTCTCCCTCATCGTCGGCGTCAAACCACAGATCGATCTGGAAATGATTATAGTTATAATACGCGGGAGTCTGGAAAAGATTGGAATGCAGGTTGGCAATAATCTCTACCTGTCGTAAGTTGATATCCGAATAAGGAACGCTTATTTTTTTTAAGGACAGCGGCGGATTCGTTAGGGTATCCACGGGAATGATTAAGCCGGGCGTCTTCGCTTAATTTCTTCGTAGAGATCGGTAATATTCCGGTAGCCCGGATTAACGCGCAGGATATCCTCTGCCGCTCTTTTGGAGGAAGGATAATCTTCCTGTAATTTGTAAGTAATGACCAGCTCATATTTGACGGCAAGATATTCTTCATTTTTCCTTCCCGGGGCTTCCATGGCCCGTTCAAACCAACTGACCGCTTCGCTGAACATGCCTTTTTCCCGGAAACACAAACCCAGCAACCCGGCAGAGTCAAAAAATTTTGCCGGGTGCCGGGAGGAGATTAAAAATTCGTGTATGGCCTCTTCCAGAAGGCCCATTTCTTTATAAGCAATGCCCAGGTTATACCTGGTATCATAGTCTTCGTGTCCGATTTTCTCATCGACGCCTTTTTTGAACTCGTCGAAAATTTCCATCATGTTTTTTTCGATGGTGGAGGTGCGTTGTTTTTCAACTTCTTTTAGCCAGAAAGCAATGGCTTCCAATTCCCCGGCGGCGTGTTTCTCTAATTCGAAAAACGGCTCTTCCAGGAACAGGGCTTCTCCCTCCAGTAAATCTTCTTCAGCTTCAAAAGCCATTTCAGCGCTGCCTATTTCTCTAAAAGGAGATTCCGCTTCTCCTTCAACCGCATCATTATCTCCCTCAAAATCCATGATGCTGTCCAGGTCCAGGTCCTCTATCCCGGAAGAAGAACGTGAGCCGGTTGATTCGCCGGTTTTCTCCCTTGGGCTTACGGAAGGGGACTGGATAATAAGGTCTTTATCGAGTTCCACATCGGGGAGTTCGATCTCACCGGTACGATCTTCCTCGACTTCTATTTCAAAATCCATACCTTCATCGCTGGCGCCAATCTCCCCCTTTTTTTGTTTGACATGCATCGGCGGTTCCAGGGGACCCGGTTTCAAGTCCACTTTCGAATCCGTATATTCCTGGAATGATTGGCTCTCTTCGGAAATAGAACTTTCGATTTGAAACGGGGACTCGAAATCCATTTCATCGTCCATCAGCGGTTGGGCGCCATGGGCGTTCGCCTTTGGCGCGCCTATTTCCAAATCCGCCAGCGGTTCAAAATGCAGCATATCCATGCCCAGGGAGTCTTCGGATTCTTCGGGTCCTTTGCTGGGTGTGGGTGGATAAATAAACTCCGTATGATCCTTATGTCTATCGTCGGCTTCTTCATATAAGGAGTCCGGGGACATCAGGTCCATGTCCAGGTCAACAAAGTCCGGCTCCGGTTCGGCGCTATCAGCTGGCCCGGCTTTTGCTCTGCTTAACTTATCGATTCTTGCCGCTAAATCCTTGTTACCGGGATATACTTTTTTTAAGTTCCCGACTAACTTTTCAGCCTCATTCAAATACCCGTCATTGATATAGAAATCCAATTCCGACAGGTAAGTAGATAAGCTTTTGGTCAATTCTTTTTGTTTCAGGTCGCCGGCGGCGGAAGGCGCTGGCGCTGGTGGAACACGGGGAGATGCGGATGGCCTGGAAGGCGCAAAGGGCGTAGGCGTAGGCATGCTTTGATCGTCGGAAAGAAGCAGCAGGTCTTCATCAGTGGCGCCCCGTCCTTTCATTGGTATCTCGTCATGCATATCGGAAGCGCCCAGGAACCCCAGTTCTTCCGCCACCTCTTCTTTTTGGAAATCAATATCGATACTGGTCTTTTCTTCGCCGGAGATTTCAAGAATTCGATCATCATCCGGTTTTAAAAGCGTCAATTTATCCACCATCTCGTCGTATTCATCGCGCATATTCTGTTCTTTATAGAAATCCAGGAGAGCTTTTCCTTCCTCCACCGCGGTATTGGTTTTACCCATGGCCTCGCAAACGTCGAATAATTTTCTGCGCAGTTCGACATTCTGGGGATAGACTGTTTTTGCTTTTAGCAGGATATTGACGGCTTTCTCAAAATCGCTTACTTTTAAGGCCTCAGCGGCCACTCGCAGGTTAAAACTGATAAATTCCCCTTGACGTTCATCGGCTTCTTCCTCTTCCATTTCTTTATCGGCCTGCCCGGTTAATCGTTCCAATTGTTCTTCATAGGCATAAGGAGTATCTGACAATTGGATCAATTCTTCCAGGACCGCTTTCATTTCCACGCGCATACCGTTTTTTTCATAAACAGGGAGCAGGGATTCATACAATGCGATCAGATTATTGGTTTTGCCGCTCAACTTGAAAACCGAAGCCAATTTAGTCAACGCAGGTAGATAAGAATTATTCGTGGCGATAATAAAGCGGAGCAAAGAAGCGGCTTCTTCGAATTTATTATCTTTGATATTTTTTTCCACCACCGGGAGAAATAATTCAAAGGTTCTATCAAATTCTTCTCTTTGCAAATAAACTTTTCCCAGCCGCATAATCACTTCAGTTTCTTCAGGGTCGACTTCGGCAATCTTAATAAAGATTTTTTCAGCTTCGGCCATCCGATTCTTTTTCAGGTACAATTCACCCAGTAGTTTTAGCAGATTAATATTTTTGAATAACTCGGCCCCGAGACTGACCAGCAGATCAATGGCTTTATCGTCATTATTTTGGGCTGTATAACAGGCGAGCATTTTTTCAATCAACTTCGGGTGCTTTAATTTATTGAGGATATTAACC
>JAUPLE010000529.1 GCA_030837085.1 Acidobacteriota bacterium
GTCGCCGTCAAAACTCCATTGAGCGCCGGGAGCGCCGCGTGTTAGGTCTTCCAGTTTTACCATATATTCCTCATATTCCAGGGAAGCGTCGTCCCAACTTCCCCAACTTCCGATTTTCGATAATTATAAATGAATCGGTCGAGGTTGTAAAGAAAAACATTCGTATGGGGGGTTGACAAAAAAAAATTATTTTGCTATACCTTTCAATGTTGGTAAAAAAAGAAAACGAACGTAATGGAGGAACAAATGGGAAACAAGATTTATTTTTTCAGGAGAACGATTTTTTGGATTCTGCTGTTGATGTTTATCATTTCTCAGTCCGCCCTCCCGGTTTGCGCCGAAGAGGCGGGATCAAAGATCGAACAAATAAAAAAAGCAGGGAAAATCGTGGTGGGAACCAGTGCGGATTATCCACCCTATGAGTTTCACTTGCTGAATGAGCAAGAAGGTGAATTGGTGGGCATTGATATCGATATTGCCAGGACGATCGCCCAGGAGTTGGGAGTCAAACTGGAAGTCAAAGACATCATTTTTAGCAGGCTATTCGATGCACTTGAGGGAGGTAAGATCGATATCGCCATCGCCGGGCTGCATCCCACGGAAGCCCGAAAGAAAAAAGCCAATTTCTCGGATGTCTATTACCAGGCCATCCAGGCCATTGTCATCCAGACTGAAAACACTGAGCGAATAAAAACCATCGAGGATTTAAGAGGAAAGATCGTTGGCGTCCAGAAAGATACCATGCAGGAAGACATGGCCCGGAGCCATATCGAAGGCGCCAATTTCGTGGTGCGGGAAACCATTGAAGAACTGATTATCAACCTTCAAAAAGGACTGGTGGATGCGCTTATCCTGGAAAAACCCGTGGCCGAGTCCTATGTACAAAGAAATAAGGGTTTCATGATCGTTACCAGTAAAGAATTTCTCGATAAAATGGGGTCTGCTATTGCCGTGCGAAAATCCGATACCGATCTGCTGGATGAAATCAACAGCATCCTTAAAAAAATGAAAGAAGAAAATAAAATCAACGAGTTTGTTGAAAACGCCAAAGTGCTGACCAATAAACGATAACAAAGAGTAAGCCCGCTTTAACTTGCTGCTTTCATTTAATTTACACCTGGAATAATATTCAATCTCTTGAATTATCCGTTATCCTTGTATATAATATAAGTCCACCTACGAGAATAGGGAATGATGAATGATGAATGATGAATGATGAACAACGAGGAGCCATGAAATTTAACTCTTATATTGTCGAATTGATGCACCGTGAAGAGACTTTAACCGCCAATGTGCTTGTTGCCGGTGAACCCGTATCCTGCAACTTTAAAAAAATCGCCCCGGATCTATTTATCGTTTTATTTAAAGAACAGGTAGAATTCGCCTTCCTGCAAAACGTAGAATTTAAAAAAGGCGATAAAACCATGGTGGTACTACTGCCCCTCCTTTCTAAATTCAATAAACGGAAACTGACAAAGTTATCCAGGTTACTCAGCGAAGATTCCCCGGGTGGAAGGGACAAATTTCATATCCTGGCAAACCTCGCCTCTATCGACAAATTCGTAAAAATGGATGAATTGCTGGATTTCTTCTCCATAGATCATGAAACGCTGGTCGCCTTCCTGCTGGAAATAGAACTGAAAAAGAAACTCAAGGTCATCAGCCTTAATAACCTGTCGGTCACAAGCTATGAAAATTATCAAGAGTATCGCGACCAATTGAATGCCATCTTTACCGAATGTTACACCGGCAGGAACCAGGTGCTTAAGTTTTCGGAGATCGAAGCAAAAATAAAATTGCCCCAATCATCCATTTTTTTCAGGTACCTACTCCACACCTTTACCGATGATTTTTCATTTAAGATAAAAAAGGACAAGCTCTTATTTAAAAAATTGGCCCTGTCGGAAAATGAAAAAGAATCGCTGGGGGAGGTAGCGGATCTTTTGAAGAAACACAAATTAACCATATTTGGCATTGAAAATATCACCAAGTTATCCACCCTCTCAAATAAAGAAATCTATGACACCCTGTGGCTTTTGATCGAAAGTGGGGAAGTGGTCCAGTTAAATGAGAGATATTTCATCTTTACCGGCGAGTTGAATAAAATCATCAACAAACTGAAAAAATACAAGCGAAACCAGGGTGAAATGATCGATATACAAGGTCTCAGGGAACTAACCCTTTACACCAGGAAATATATTATCGCCCTTTTCGAGTATTTCGATGCCCAACAGATAACCGCACGAGTCGACAACCTGCGCAAAATACTACTGGCAGCTTGAAAATAAGATTTATTATCCTTCGGTTTCTTCCGTGGCAGTAGACTCTTCTTTTTGTTGGTCGGTGCCGATAGGCTCGGTGTCGGCCAGGGGTGGTCTGCCTAATCTTTCTCTTGCCGCGTTAACAAGAGAACGGAATCCTTTTTCCTGTTCTTCCGGGGTCAATTTCTTTACTTCCGGGTTGTTGAAGAACAGGTTTTCCAGGAATTTGTAAGCATCCGATTGTTTGTTGGAATTTGCCAATACGAAGGCTTCGGAGAAGTATTTGAGTCCTTTATCGAGGTCTCCTTTGTAAACCAATTTTCCAATATTCAAAGCGAGTTTGGACTGCTTTTGGGCCCTATAAGCCAATTCGAAATAGTGGATTACTTTCTCTTTATTTTTTTTCTTGTTGTATAAGCTTGCCAACATATAGGTGTATTTATATTCCGGTTTTTCTTTATCCAGGATCAATTCAAGGGCTTTAATGGCGTCATCGGTGAGGTTCTTTTTATACAAATTAGTGGCCAGGGCAAATATCATATCGGCTGACCGTTGGGACCTGTCGGCCTCAAAGGCTTTGCA
>JAUPLE010000530.1 GCA_030837085.1 Acidobacteriota bacterium
ACGTTTTTTAATGAAAAGGGGGGCAGTACCACCTGGTCAGCAATATTAAACGGCGATACGCCGCCGACAACGAGTTTGGTTATATTGCGAATGCCAACCAGGCCGACGGAATAGAGTGCTTTTTGTTTGACTCCTTTGTATTCCAGGTATAAATCTCTTAATGTATATAGGAAATTTGCCAATTCATCGGGCGGGATGCCGTCAAATTCATCGATGAAAACAACGATCTTTTTATGCTGGATGATCCGGTTCAAGCCTTCGAATAACTTAGCGAATGAGATATGATCGGAGAGATGAAAACCAGCCAAAAATTGCTTTACCGTTTCGGTTTTTTCGCACTCGACTTCCTCTAACCTGGTTATCAATTGCTTTTGAAATTTCTCTTCCAGCAATGAATAGAACCGGGCAACGTCCAGGTTTTTATATGTCTGGAAACTTAATATAATGGCCACATAGGTTTTATCATTGTGCAATTCAGTCCGTATTCTCTCAAGGAATGTCGTTTTTCCGCTTTGTCTTGGGGCAAACATGGAAAAATACCGGCCCCGGTCTACCATGGTTTTAATATCTTGATTTTTCGTATTTACAACGTTGTCTAAGGAAACGCAATAGGAAGCTTCCGGGTTTACGGTTCCTGAATCTTCAAAGAATCGTACGGGTTTTCGATACGATTTTTCGTTTATGTTTCCTGGTTTGTCGTTCATGTCTTAATGATATTGCACAGGTTAAGATTTGTCAAGGTCTGCCGTGAAAATATGACAATGCGAAAAACAGGTCCAGGTTAAAGATTTCCATCGTTTAAGTTAGTTCTATCTTTAAGCCGGACTCATCGATGTACGCCATCCCCGGTATAATTTCATAACCACTGAATTCCGGCGCGGACGACGCTTTTATTCTTAGACCTGCCAGGTGTTTCTCCGTTATCTTTCGCCTATTTTTCTTTACTTCCAACAGGTAAACCTTTTTCCCCCTGTCATCCATGAAAACGGCATCGATCTCGATGGTTCCTTTTCGGTCCCAATACTTACCGGCCCTAGTAAAATCGATACCCGGCGGATTTTCCTCGATCATTTGCCGGATGACCATATCTTCCAATTTCCTTCCTTCATACTCTTGCAATTGCGCCCAGATTTCCTCGAACGCAACCTCGACTTTGTTTATCTCCTTCAGCATCCGTTTGGCCTCGATGTACCTGAACCAGAAATCTAAAAAATTATCGTTTAGATAATACCTGCCGTTTCTATCTTTTGAACTGGTACTGGTGACCGGCAATTTCCTGGCAATCATTTTATATATTTCTTCCAGGTTTTTCATGTAGGAGCCGGCGTCTTTGGTCCCGGTAAATTGCTCGATTTCGTTTAATGTCCGCCGGCCTTTTGAAACCGCGGACAATATCGAATAATAAGTGGCATATTCCTTGCCAAACTCCTCTTTTAGCACATTCTCGCCCTCTTCCCAAACAAAATCCCTGGAAGTCAAGAGCGCCTTGAAATTTTCCTTGAAATCACCTTTGCCGATATCCGCCAACTCTTCGATATATTTGGGGATACCGTCGAATATCGAAAATAAATGCAGTTGGTTTTCGCCTGAAAAAAGACCGGCGTCGGTTAAGATTTCTTTTTGGGCTTTTAGCGGAAGATACGAGAGGGTCATTATATCGGAGGCCCTACCGAATAAGGGTTCTTTGGAATCTTTAAAAATTTTATTCATCAGTGAAAGCGAGGAGCCCAGGAAAATCAAAAGCGCATGGGATTTTTCCCTATACAGGTCATATATTTTCTGGAATGTTCCAAAGGCAGAAGAATCTGAAAAAAAGAGGTTTTGGAATTCATCGAAGATAATGACCAGGGGAGTTTTATTTGAAAATTCGAATAGAAATCGCAGGAACTCTTCCAATGTTCCAAAGTTGCCGTAAAAAACATTCCCGAATTTGCTTTTTATTTCATCCGACCACTCGTTGATGATTTCGTTTATTCGTTTTTTTTTGGTAAAGAAGTACAGGGAATCGGTATTTTTAACGGCCTCGACGGCGAGACGTGTTTTGCCGATACGCCGTCTTCCCGTGATAACGAGGGCCCGAGAACCTTTCTTACCGACAATATCGATAAATTCAGCGACTCGTTTTAGTTCATTTATCCTGTCATAAAATTTCATAAGGTAATCACCATTAAGTTAATGTACATTACCTTAATCCAAATGTCAAGTTTTTGTCTTTTTTTCCCTTATTTTCCCGGTGAAAAGAAAGAACCCCGCGAGAAATTACCCTCTTCTTACGACTTTTTTTGCCTTTCTTACGCCCTTTTTGACCCTCCCTACCCAATGGGAAGATGTTTTTCTCTAATGGGAAGGTATTTTTTAGCTATGGGAACATACTTTTCCATAATGGGTAGATATATTTATTGTAATGGGAAGATATATTTTTCTTATGGGAAGATACTTTTTAGTAATGGGAACGTTGTTTTCCAAGTGAAGAAAGGGGTAAAATGAAGATTTTTTATCAAAAATTGTTGACAGATAAGGTATTTTAGTAATAAAATCCATATCTACGTTGTAAATAATATAAAAAAAAGGAGCTGAACAACGAAATATGAGTAATAGAGAGAATTTAGATAAGATATTGGATATTATAAGCGCCATCGATGACAAACGAATCAAAACGCCGAAACATGTGCCGGCGTCCGCGTGCGTCATGGAAGCGGTTACTCTTTATCATTGGGCCTCGAAAGATAAAGAAGCGCTGATTGCCCACGGGCTGAACTGGGAACTGGTGGAAGACCTGCTGGTTCGCCAGGAAGCGCTGGCAGAAGCCGAAGCCATCTGGAATTCTCAATGGGTAGGCCGCAAAGAACTCGCTAGTGAATGGGACTCCCTCTCTGCCTTTGGCTATGAATTAAGAGATCGGCTCCTGGCTGACTATCGTTTTGCTTTTCGCAATCAACGGGATTTGCTGCTCACGCTCAAACGAATTTCAACCAAAAAGAATCACCCTACTATGATCCAGGATTTAAATGATTTGAGCGTACTGGGACGGGGGCACCGCCCACTGCTGGAAGCGGTCCGGTTCGATATATCCCTTCTTGAAAAAGCAGCCCAGGCTTCCTGGGACTTGACGGCTTTGCTGGCGAAAACAACCACTGCCAGGATGAACGTGGGGGAAGGCAAAAGAATCCGCGACCAGGTTTATACGTATTTAAAGGAAGCGGTCGATGAGATCCGGCGCACCGGCCAATATGTTTTCCGTCACGATAAGGAGCGCCTCCCCGGCTATAACTGTGACCATCTACGGCAAGCCAACATGAGACGAGCGCGAGCCCGGAAATCTAAAATGGCAAAACAAGAAAAGCAGAAAGAATCTCCTAAAGCCACTTAAATTCGGATGGAAAGCCCTTGATTTTTATAAAATTTGCGGTTAAAATAAATCGTAATGGATAAAACTTCGAAGTTTTATCCATTATGATCAATAAAATAAGGAACTTTTATAATATGCGGGTATATAACGGCATCAGGGGATGAAATTAA